>JBNMJG010000263.1:0-2668 GCA_050873705.1 Coprococcus sp.
ATCATAAAGTTCCTGAACAGAATGCATGGCCGCAATCTGTTTTTCAAGACTTTTGCCTGTATAATACTGATAAAGATGATTGCCGATACCCACTGCAGATAAAATCAGACCTGCCGCCACACCGATGATGCAGATGATGGTGGCTCCCTTCAATGACTCTACCTGATTCTTCTTTTGTCTGGTGACACGCTCCATGAGGTTCAATCCCGATACAGAAGGTGCTGCCAATGCAATATACAGATACATACTGTCACCGGATGCCATGGTCGGTGTCGGCTGTCCCGGAAGTGTATCCAGCACTCTGACGGACTGCGCCAGCTCATAGCTGAACAGATCTGCAATGCCTTTCACACCGGCGCCCAGACCGCATAATTCAATGGAATCAAAAGTAACTCCCACGTTACGGGAAATATAATAATCCATAATTCGGGAAATGTTGCCGATGAGATAACGGAAGCTCTCTGTCACCTCTGCCTTGGCTGCTGCCATGGCCGGCATATTCTCAGCATTCTCCATATCCAATCTGGAATGGATGCAGTTGCGGCCGCAGAGAATATCCAGGGCATGCCATTCATCAGCTATCTCTCCAAAGACCGGTTCGTTCATCATGGCCTCAATGGCCGCATCCACACCATAATTGACACTTCTCTGCAGCGCCAGATCTCCGTCTTTCACGATACTGATGACCGTATGTCCCATCTCGATCTTCGCCATCAAATGCAGCCCCTGTCCATACATACCTTTGACTGCCTGATAAATGCTGTCCCCCACATAACCGATACCGATCATGTTCAGTCCTGCATTGTCAGACATCTCCTGACAGGCAATGGAAATGGTCTTTGGTGCCGCATATGCCAGCAGATCGTACTGAGGAGTTGCCATCACTGTGCCATCCGCTGATTCCTTCAATTCTCCCATAATCGTATAGGAAAGAACATATTTGGAAATATCAACCGGGAAATATTCTGTTCCGTTCTCCTCCAGAATATCCTGTATTTTATTCTTCTTTACCACAGGAATCTGGATACGGCGGCTTGCAATTCGTGAAGAACCGGCCACATAATACACTCGCCTTGTCTTGACACTATGGGCTTCAAGACTTTCCGCCAGAATATCTGCCAGATTTTTTGTATCACGCACCTCTCCGTCTTCCACGATACCCGGTGCCAGCGGAATATTAAAGCACTGTACAATGCGCTCCCTTTTTCCCGCCTGATCCATCTCAGCCACACGGAGCTGGGCTGAGTCTATCTCAACGCTAATAAATCTTGCCATTTTCGTGTTCTCCTTTATCCTTTGTAAAAACGCGGCCCAGTGTGAAAATCACATGTTTCTTGGACGGTGGATAAATTTAAGTACTTCAACGCAGGCACGCTCTCGCTGCCCGCCGCTGGCAGCGGTACTAAAGCGCTAAAATACACCGCTTAAGTACCGGCCGCGTCGGAAGCACCTGCGTATGAATGTACTTAAATTCATCCACCTTTCCAAGGCAATCATGATTTTCACACCTGATTTCTTCAGATAAAATAATTTCACTTTCTAAAATAACCAGGTCAACGTTCAGTTACAAGACTATGACTTTCAAATGGTTTGAAGATCATAGTTTTATAACTGAAAAAATAATGTTTTCAGTTATGCTATTTGTTTATGCCATTGAATGGATTATGCGCAAAGCAATGACAGGTACCAGTTGATCCACTGGTTTCCCCAGAGGGCTGCGATGAAGATGCCTGCTGAGAGGTAAGGCCCCATGGCCAGTACTTTGCCTGCGTTTTTGACATGCATAAGAATTAAATGAATGACGGATGCAATGATACAGCTTAAGAAAAGCGCCAGTATAATCGGCTTCCAGCCAAGGATCAGGCCGCAGGCAAACATAAGCTTCACATCTCCGCCGCCGATAGCTCTGCCGCCGCTGACAGCATAGATGATGGCCAGCATGCCGCTGACACAAACTGCACCGATCAGGTGGCTCTGCCATGCTGACAGATCAACAACAACTGCTGCTATACCCAGGATCAACAGATAAACGTTGATGCTGAATGGTATTTCATAACTGCGCCAGTCTATGACACTGAGAACGATCAATCCTGATGCCATCAAACAATAAATCACAGACATGGCATTCCAGCCATTCACCACAAATACCACCACACAGAGGACGCCGTTAAGCGCCTCTATGAGTGGATACTGCACTGAAATCTTCGCCTTACAGTTACGACATCTTCCGCCCAAAACTATCCAGCTAAAAACCGGCACCATGTCATACCACTTAAGCTGATTGCCGCAGGACATACAATGAGAAGGCGCGGTGACAATCGACTCATGCAGCGGCAGCCTGTAAATGCAGACATTTAAAAAGCTGCCGACAACAATGCCAAATATAAAAACAATTATGTACGGGATCATGTCCAAAAAAAGAAGCATAGGGGAGTTCCTTTCCTGTAGGGTTTACGAGTTTCAAAAGTGCAGTGGTTTTTAATTTCTTGGTGGGGACTCTTCAGGTTCCTGGAACCCAGCCAATCACCAGTTTCATCGCAGGCACGCTTGCGCTGCCCGCCCACTGGCAGCGGTACATAAGGCAGTAAAGAACACTGCCTAAGTACCGGCCGTGGCGAAAGCACCTGCAATGGAACTGGCAATTGACTGGGTTATCCAAGATTATGAG
>JBNMJG010000264.1:0-2639 GCA_050873705.1 Coprococcus sp.
TGGCAAGGAGGATCGGAATATGGCGTATTCCCAGGCGGCAGTGGCAGTCCAGAACATTTTGGAAGAAAATCCTTCCATAGAAGTGACGATTGATTTACATAGAGACGGTGTGCCGGATCGGGTTCATCTGGCAGCGGAAATCAATGGAAAAGAGACCGCACAGATCATGTTTTTGAATGGCATGTGCAGAAATTCGGAGGGTAATGAGAATAATTTTGCACAAAATCCGAATCTCTCGGACAATCTGGCCTTCAGTCTCCAACTGCAGTTGAAAGCAAAAGCCTATTTTCCGGAACTTGTGCGGCATATTTACCTGAGAGCCTATCGGTATAATCTTCATTTTAAGCCTCGTTCCCTGTTGGTGGAAGTGGGAGCCCAGAACAATACCGTTGCGGAGGCAAAAAATGCCATGGAACCGCTGGCAGATATCCTGTATGCGGTACTTTCGGGAAAATAGTACAGGTACCTTTAGAAAATAATGCTGCAGCTTTCGGGAAAATAACCTGTTGTACATTTTTGGCTGTGTATGCTATACTTATTCCAGTGAAAAAGCAGGAGGAATGTAAAGTGCATATAGATCAGAGTAAAATTAGAAACTTTTGTATCATTGCCCATATCGATCACGGCAAATCAACACTGGCAGACCGTATCATTGAGAAGACAGGTACTCTGACCAGCCGTGAGATGCAGGCACAGGTACTTGACAACATGGAACTTGAACGTGAACGCGGTATTACCATCAAGTCTCAGGCTGTGCGTATTGTATATAAAGCCAAAGATGGTGAAGAATATATTTATAACCTGATTGATACTCCGGGACATGTGGATTTCAATTATGAAGTGTCACGAAGTCTGGCAGCCTGTGACGGTGCAATCCTTGTGGTAGATGCAGCGCAGGGTGTTGAGGCACAGACACTGGCCAATGTCTATCTGGCGCTGGATCATGATCTAGATGTTATGCCGGTGATCAACAAGATCGATCTGCCAAGTGCGGATCCTGACAGAGTTGTCAGTGAAATTGAAGATGTTATTGGTATTGAGGCGGAGGACGCACCGAGGATTTCTGCAAAGAACGGTCTTAATATAGAAGATGTTCTGGAGCAGATCATTGTGAAGATCCCGGCACCGACAGGGGATGAGAATGCACCGCTGAAGGCCCTGATCTTTGACTCGGTTTATGATCCTTATAAGGGGGTCATTGTATTTTTCAGAGTGCGTGAAGGCAAAATCGCCAAAGGTACGAAGGTGCGGATGATGGCCACCGGTGCAGAATTTGAAACTGTGGAAGTCGGTTATTTTGGTGCCGGCCAGTATATTCCATGTGATGAACTGTCTGCAGGTATGGTTGGCTATATGACAGCCAGCATCAAGAATCTGAAGGAGACAAGAGTCGGTGATACAATTACAGATGCGGAGAATCCGTGTGCAGAACCGCTTCCGGGTTACAAGAAGGTGAATCCGATGGTTTACTGCGGGCTCTATCCGGCGGATGGTGCCAAGTATCCGGATCTGAGAGATGCCCTGGAGAAGCTTCAACTGAATGATGCTTCCTTATATTATGAGCCGGAGACATCCGTTGCACTGGGCTTTGGTTTCCGATGCGGTTTTCTTGGACTTCTCCATCTGGAGATCATTCAGGAACGTTTGGAAAGAGAGTACAATCTGGATCTGGTTACAACAGCCCCTTCTGTTGTCTACAGAGTTCATAAGACAAACGGTGAGATGATCGAGCTGACCAATCCGTCCAATATGCCGGACCCTTCAGAAATCGAATATATGGAAGAGCCTATTGTGTCTGCGGAGATCATGGTGACAACAGAGTTTATCGGGCCGATCATGGATCTTTGTCAGGAACGCCGCGGTGTTTATCTTGGTATGGAATATATTGAGACAACAAGAGCACTGATGAAGTATGAGCTGCCGCTGAATGAGATTATCTATGATTTCTTTGATGCATTGAAATCACGTTCCAGAGGTTATGCTTCATTTGATTATGAATTAAAGGGTTACGAACGTTCAGAACTCTGCAAACTGGATATTCTGGTTAACAGAGAGAATGTGGATGCCCTGTCATTTATTGTCTTTGAGGGTTCTGCTTATGAGCGCGGCCGTAAGATGTGCGAGAAGCTGAAGGAAGAGATCCCGAGACAGCTCTTTGAAATCCCGATCCAGGCGGCTATCGGAAGCAAGATCATTGCCCGGGAAACCGTCAGAGCCATGAGAAAGGATGTCCTTGCCAAGTGTTACGGCGGTGATATTTCACGTAAACGTAAGCTCCTTGAAAAACAGAAGGAAGGCAAGAAGAGAATGCGTCAGGTAGGTAATGTGGAGATTCCTCAGAAGGCCTTTATGAGCGTTCTCAAACTTGATGAAAAATAATATGGCGGACATAATGAAACGTCCCCTTGGCTTATACCTGCATTTTCCGTTTTGCGTGCGGAAGTGCAGGTATTGTGATTTTCTCTCTTTTCCATCAGACGAAGCCGGACGGGAGGCTTATCTGCAAAGATTAAAAAATGAAATCATGATCAGGGGCGAGGAATATCAGGACTATAATATAGAAACATTATTTATCGGCGGGGGCACGCCTTCACTGATGACAGGACAGCAACTGACAGAATTGCTGGATACAGTCAGAA
>JBNMJG010000265.1:0-2635 GCA_050873705.1 Coprococcus sp.
CTCCAGGGCACGCCGCAGCTCCGGCTGAAAGACAATGACAACAACTGTCACAAGTACACCTGCTGTCTTTGACATCAACCACGTCAGTGTAGTGAGATGGAAGAAATAGGAAATCAAAGCAAAGGCTGTCACCACAACAATGCCCTTCAGCAATGTCCACGCCCGCGTATTCCTAACCCAGATCAACAGCTCATAAATAATCACTGTCAAAATCAGGATTTCTACAATATAGGTAAGATGAAATGACTGCGGAAGGCCAATATTGTTTAACATACTCATCCATCTATGCATTTCATATCATCCCCCTGTCCTGTATAAATCTAATAATTTATTTGTTCTCCTGTGAAGTCTGAACACTGTTCTTCACAGATTTCTTTGTCTGAGAATTAACCTTAACGACATTCTTCTCTGCACCTGAAACTGAAATCTTCGGTATCGCCTTCACATAATAATAATAGTCATCGTCCTCAAACTGTACGTATTCTTTTCTGGAATAGTCTACCGCACACTTCATAAACTGCAGCAGCATCGCCAGTAATGCACCGATCACCGCACCCGCAGCCAAACCAATAATATTGAGATCTATTCCAAAAGCTGCCGCACAGAAAAATGCAACAACGATCTCTGCTGCCGCGCCCGCTGCTATTGCGGCATACCATGCATAATCAAATGAGAACTGACTGATAATAAAAATAACTGCCATCGCTGCTGCTGCTGCAATCGCATACAGCCAGATCATCCTGTCATCTGTTACCTGTCCAATAATTGTACTCATCGCCTCAACGATAGCATCCAGATTAAAAGACATCCCTGTTCCGACAATAGATGCTGCTCCGCAGGCATAGCTCAGAAACTTCACCATAAAGAGACCGATCACCGCAGGCACAACCGCATAAGGTGAAAAAAACATCCCCGCCAGAATCGGTATCATAAAATGCATATCATACTGCATCAAAACAGGCACTGCCAGAAGAACCACACTCTGCCCCGGTGCAAACTTCAGAAACATCAAATATAAAATAAGCATCACAACAATTACCAAAGCTCCGATGAGCACCGATAATTTCATCATGTGTGCTGCAATTACAGCTGCAACAATAAAAACTGAAAAGCTGCCCGGAATAATCGAACAGATTAATGACAGCAATACATTTACCATTGGATTATCCAGAACTTCAAAATATCCTAACTGTGAATTCACACAATTAAATACAAACATCATCCCGATAAACTTGGCAATGATCAAAAACCATGTCTCGTATTCTTTGACAAAACGGCTGATCTTATCCCGCATTACAAAAAGTTCTGTCATCTCTTATCCTCCTGTGTCCGGACATTCTTCTCTCCGCACTGATCAATATGACGCAGTATACGGTAATACTTCTTCACCTGCTTGCTGCTTGACTGATACTGCCACGAATAATAAACAATACCAATTCCCGTATAGATAACAAGCAGAATAATATAAAGAAGCAGCATTTCTTTCAGCAGCAATCCCAACTGCATATTGGCTGCCATATCAAATATCTCTTCAATCTTATATACAGCGTATAGCCCTGCCAACAATATATACGCAATTGTGAGACTAATGCCATTCTTCAAAAGATGCATTCTGACGTAATCACCCATAAAGTACTCATTGCGTCCGAGATCAATACGGCCCTGACGCTTTTCATAAATTGATGCCTTCGTCATCCAGCGAATTTTCTCCTCATTCAGCATATACGAATCCTTTCTTAACTCTATAAACAAAACCCCAAAGGTATAATGAGTATATCACATTTATACTTTCTATGCCATAATTTAGAGAAAAAAAGTGGCATAAAGCCTTCCTCCGCTTCAGCGTACTGTCAGATCTTTGATAACTTCGCCGGCTATGATCAGTCCGACAACAGATGGCACAAAGGCTGTACTTCCCGGTATCTGGCGTCTCTGCGTGCATGTCCTTGCACTTCCCGGAGGACAAATACAATGTGATCTGCAGCTGTTTGCCGTATCATCGATCGGTGTCAGTGCCTTTTCTTTTGAGTATACAACCTTCAGTTTCTTAATGCCTCTCTTCTTCAGTTCACGCCGCATCACTTTCGCCAGAGGGCATACAGACGTCTTATAAATATCCGCCACTTCAAATGCCGTCGGATCCAGTTTATTGCCTGCTCCCATAGAACTGATGATCGGTGTTCCCGCTTTCTGGGCAGCTTCCACCAGCATAATTTTGCCGGTCACCGTATCAATGGCATCTACAACATAATCGTACGATGAGAAATCAAATTCATCTGCTGTATCCGGCATAAAAAAAGTCTTGTGGATATTCACAACGGCATCCGGGTTAATCTCAAGGATCCTCTCCTTAGCCGCATCTACCTTGTACTGTCCAATAGTTTTTCTTGTGGCAATGATCTGACGATTGATATTGGTCAGACACACTTTATCGTCATCGATCAGATCCAATGTACCGACGCCGCTTCTGGCCAGGGCTTCCACCGTAAAACCGCCTACGCCGCCAATCCCAAAAACTGCCACTCTGGCATTTTTCAGTCTTTCCATATTGTCATGTCCCAGCAGTAATTCTGTTCTAGAAAACTGATTCAGCATAATTTCCTCCTCATATTTAGCCGCGGTATCTGTTCAGCAC
>JBNMJG010000266.1:0-2629 GCA_050873705.1 Coprococcus sp.
GCTGACAACAAGGCGAAGATTTGCTTCTGCCATCTTTTTGGCTGCTGTCTTGCTTCCTGCTTTCATCTCTTTGGCCAGTTCAATCTCCTCTTCCTGGGTCAGAAGCGGAATATTCCCGATCTCCTTCAGATACATACGGACAGGATCATTCGTTCCGATTCCCTCAGGGACAGAGATATCATTCGGGTCGATCTCTTCCTCCACCTCATCCAGCATTCTCCGATCCGGCTCATCATTGCTTCGATCCACAAAAATACCATTTGATTCCAGATAATCATAGATTTTCTCCATCTGATCCTCTGTCAGCGGCATATGACCGAAAAAGTCACTGATCATATCCGGTGTCAGCTCCTGCTCCTTCTCTTTCGCAAAAGGAACTAATTCTTTTAATTTATCCATAAAAAGTGCCATATTTTCGTCCATTTGTTTTCCTCCGGGCATATTGTTAGTAGTTTTCCATTATTAAAGAGAAATATACAGCTTCTGAAGCTTTGCTTTCTCCTGGATGATTTTCTGAAGATCCGAAATCTCCTTGACGCTTCTGCTCTTCAGGTCCAGACTGTTTTTCTTGATCCGCTTCACCGTTTCATTCAACGCCTTCTCCCGAATGGCAGGATCATCGTCTGTCTTGAGCTTTGTATTAAACAGCGATGCTGCCCTCTTCTGCTCCTCCACATCTTCAAACTGATTCAATATTCTGGCAGGGGTCACCTGACCGGTTGCCTTCAATTCCTCAAAGACAAGGGTCGCTGCTTTGTGATAAAGCGGATCTTCAAAATCATCCTCATCAATATAATCTTTGATTTTATCATAAAGGGACGGATCTTCAATCAGCCATGTCAGAAACAGTTTCTGGGCAGTCAGTACACTGTTTTCCTTCTCAGCACGCTTCTTCACAGGCATCTCTTCCCGCTCCTGCTGCTGATAAATGGCTTCTTCCACCTGTTCTCTGCTCATAGATGCACCGAAACTGTTCACCATCCGCTTCAGATCCTCCGATGCAATGCCGTAACGTCCGGCAATGGCGTCAATATAAATGTTTCGCTCCAGTTCCTGCGGAAATTCCAGCAATCTCCTTGCCATCGCTTTCATAAAAGAAGCCCTGCCTTCCGGATCCGACTGTTTATAATTTTTCTCCAATACGGAGATTTCAAACATAAAACTGCTCTCCGCTGCATCAATTCTTTCCTGAAAGGCCTCTGTACCGAGATTTTTGATAAATTCATCCGGATCTTTATAGGGGTTCATATGGATCACCCGCACATTGATACCGGCAGATTTCAGGATCGGAATCGCCCTGAGGGCCGCTTTTTGTCCTGCACCATCACTGTCATAGGCCAGACGGACTTCCTGGGTATACCGTTTCAGCAAAACACTGTGCTGCATGGTAAAGGCCGTACCAAGAGAAGCCACCGCATTGGTGAACCCTGCCTGATGCATAGCGATCACATCCATATAGCCTTCACAGATAATCATATATGACTTTCTGGATGTTCTGGCATAATTCAGCCCATAAAGATTTCTGCTCTTATCAAAAAGCATGGTCTCCGGTGAGTTCAGATACTTCGGTGTTCCGTCACCCATGACTCGCCCGCCAAAACCAATCACTTTATTGTTCACATCCATGATCGGGAACATGACACGATTCCAGAACTTGTCATGAGCACCATGCTTTTCATCATAAGTGAGCAGGCCCGTCTCCTTCAGGATCTGATCCGAATATCCTCTCTTTTTCAGATACAGATAGAGATCGTTGCTGTATTTGCTGGCATATCCCAATCCGAAATGGATCTGCGTCTCCTTGGAAAGCTTTCTGTTCTCCAGGTATTCTCTGGCCTGCTGCCCCTGTTCATTATTCAGTTGATAATAAAAATAGTTGGCTGCTGTTTTGTTGATCTCCAACAGCATCTGCCGTTTATTTCTTTCCCTTTTCTGTTCTTCTGTCAGTTCCGCTTCCGGAAGTGCGATGCCCGCTCTGTCTGCCAGTACTTTCATGGCCTCCGGAAACGTCTGGTTCTCATATTCCATAATAAAGGTAAATACATTGCCCCCGGCTCCGCAGCCAAACCAATAATACATTTTTTTATTGGGGCTGACGTAAAACGACGGCGACTTCTCATTAAGGAACGGGCAGAGGCCAAAGTAAGAACTGCCCTTTTTCTGAAGCCGTACATAACTGCCGATCACATCCACAATATTATTGCTGCTTCTGACTTCTTCTATTACTTCATCAGGATAATACATCCCTGTCACATCCTTCTAGTAGATCTTCCATGCCTTTGGAATATAAAGTGTCTCATAGGTTTCTATTGTGTACTGATCTGTCATTCCCGAAATGTAGTCACATACTGCCTGTTCCTTCGGTACGCCCCGGTATTCCACCAGTTCTCTGTATTCCCTGGACATTGCCTCCGGGTGATCTGTATAATATTCGTATAGTTCACTCAGCATCTTGATGGCTTTGTCTTCTTCCTTCTTGGCAACCGGATTCTCATAGACATTCCGGAACATCAGGGAACGAAGTTCCATCATCGCCTCAAAAACATCCGGCGACATGGAGATGCTGTCTTTCTCCATACTGTTCTCTATAATATTATGTACGAAAGTATTCAGCCGTTCTCTCGTGGTA
>JBNMJG010000267.1:0-2622 GCA_050873705.1 Coprococcus sp.
TACTCAGGGAGTGAATGCAGCAAGGTCAAAATATGGCGGGACAGGATTAGGAATGGCGATTGTGAGCCAGCTGATACATAAAATGAATGGAACCATTGATGTTCAAAGCAAACTGGGTGAAGGTTCATGTTTTACCGTGGTTCTGCCGTTTGAAATTGACAGAAATCCATCCAAACCATCAGGAACTTATATTCCTTCTGTCGAGCTTCAGGGGAAAAAGCTGCTTGTTGTTGAAGATAATGAACTGAACATGGAAATTGCGGAGTTTATGCTGGATGATATGGGGATAACTGTATCTAAAGCAGAAGACGGAAGGCGGGCCGTTGATCTGTATCTGGCTGCCAAAGAGGGAACCTATGATGGCATTTTAATGGATTTGATGATGCCTGTTATGGATGGCTACGAAGCTGCGAGAAAAATACGCGGATCGGATAAAGCAGATGCCGGAACGATTCCGATTATAGCAATGAGTGCCAATGCTTATGCGGAGGATGTGAGAAAATGTCTGGATGCAGGGATGAATGCACATCTCAGCAAACCGGTATTCAAAGAAACTTTATTGGCAGCTTTAGCAAAACACTTAAGATAAATAAAACAACAGACCGGAAAAAATGACGGAGGTGTAGGATGATGCAGGTGATTGTTTGCGTGGATGATAATGGCGGCATGATGTTTAATAAACGGAGACAAAGCCGTGACAGGGTATTATGTGAGTATGTCATGAAGCTGAGTGAAGGCCATCAAGTATATATGAGTGCTTATTCTGCCAAGTTATTTTCAGAAGATGACAGGATTGTTGTTTCGAAAAACTATCTTGAGGAAGCTCCAGAAGAAGATTTTTGCTTTGTTGAAAAGGAGCCTTTGAAAGCGTATGAGAATGAAATAAAAAAACTGATCATCTTTAAGTGGAACCGGGTATATCCGGCAGATCAGCATCTGGATATTGATCCGGAAAAGATGACAAAAGTACAGGAAGAGGAATTTGCGGGATTTTCCCACGAAAAAATTACAATGGAGGTTTATGAAAAATGAGTAAACATCATAAGATGAAACAGAGTGTCCGTTATTTTCTGACGATGATTTTGTGTCTGTGTATGTTGGCGGGATGCGGCTCGAAAGACGCTGCTCAGCCATCACAGACCGGGAATGCTGCGGCAGAATCTCATACAGAAATTGTTGAGACTGATAAGAATGAGAGTACAGCAGAACAAACCCAGGCGGATGATACGGAGAAACAAACAAGCACAGACAATCCGTCAGACTTTGATCTTGCAGATGTACCGGATTATTCCGGTGATCCTTATACAGCAGTCAATAACAATGAGCCTTATTTTACAGCAGACGATCTGACAACAGATGCATTTGAGAATTATAGTGAACTGGATGCACTGGGACGCTGCGGTACGGCTTATGCCAATGTTTGCCTCGAGACAATGCCGACGGAAAAACGAGGCAGCATCAGTGAAGTGAAGCCGACAGGATGGCATTCTGTCAAATATGATAATGTGGATGGAAAATCCTTATATAACCGATGTCATTTGATCGGATATCAGCTGACGGCAGAGAATGCCAACAAACAGAATCTGATCACCGGAACACGTTATCTGAACGTGGATGGTATGCTGCCTTTTGAAAATATGGTTGCCGACTACGTCAAGGAAACAAATAACCATGTTCTTTACAGAGTGACACCGATTTTTACAGGTGATAATCTGGTGGCAGATGGCGTTTTAATGGAAGGCTATTCTGTTGAGGATGAGGGTGACGGCATCTGCTTCTGTGTTTATGCCTATAATGTTCAGCCGGGAATTACGATTGATTATGCAACCGGAGACAGCTGGCTTTCCGGTGATGGCAGCTCAAGCGGCGGCAATACAGGCAGCAGTCAGGTGACAAAGCATGAGGATGAGCATCAGGAAGATGTACATCATGATACAGCTGTGCAGACAGAAGCCTATGAAGCAGAGACAACAGCGCCGGCAAGTACGGGAACAGAGTACATACTGAATACCAACACAAAGAAGTTTCATTATCCGTCCTGCTCCAGTGTCAAACAGATGAAGGATTCAAATAAACAGGAATTTACGGGTTCCAGAGATGAACTGATCGCACAGGGATATGATCCATGCAAGAAATGTAATCCTTAAATTTGCTTGCGGTTCATGATATTTTCCAATATAATGATAAGGATATGTGTCTGAACAGCAGACGCGGAATTTTAACCAGGCTTTGCGCAAGTGCAGTCTGAACAAATATATTGATTGAACAGAGGGTTGATGAATTTGAATTACGCAGATATTAAATACTGCGATGTGGCCAATGGCAAGGGTGTACGTGTGTCACTTTTTGTCAGCGGATGTACGCATCACTGCAAAGGTTGCTTTAACGAGGAAACATGGAATTTCCATTATGGAAAGCCTTTTACTGAAGAGACAGAAGAACAGGTGCTGAAGTATCTGGATAAGTCTTATATTGCAGGCCTTAGTCTGCTTGGAGGGGAACCATTTGAGCATGTGAACCAGCAGGGCCTTCTGCCACTTTTAAGAAAAGTAAAGGCCAGATTTCCTGAGAAGAATATCTGGTGTTATACAGGTTATGATTTTGAGAAGGATATTCTCGGAA
>JBNMJG010000268.1:0-2610 GCA_050873705.1 Coprococcus sp.
CCCTTAATTACTTTATAACTGTCCGGAACAGGTTCCAGTCTGACATCCGCCTGAATATGCGGATAATTCTCTCTGATATAATGCCAGAGGCCCATGCAGGCACCGACACAGTCACCATCCGGTCTTGTGTGACCGGCGATGATGACTGTTTTGGCACCCTCAAGGCAGGACAGGATGTTATTCATTGTCCTCTTCTCCTTCATGCTCTTTGTCCTCATCAGAACGAACAACGTCATCGATCAGTTTTGACATATTGACACCGTATTCGATGGACTGATCCAGAACAAAATGAATTTCAGGTGTATTTCTTAAGTTGACAGTTCGTGCAAGCTCACGGCGGATAAAACCAATGGCACTTTTAAGTCCTGCCAGTGTTGCATCCTGCGCATCCTTGTCACCCAGTACACTGATATAGGCTTTGCACTGTTTCAGATCCGGTGCTACTTCCACAGCAACAACGCTGGTCATCGGACTGATGCGCGGATCTTTAATCTCACGGGAGATAATACGGCTCAGTTCCTTCTGAACTTCACCATTGATACGCGTATTCTTTATACTGTTCTTTCTCATTTATATACTCCTATCTCGGCACTTCTTCCATAACGAAAGCTTCAATCTGGTCGCCTTCCTTAATATCATTGTATTTCTCGAAGGACATACCGCATTCATAGCCGGAATTAACTTCTTTCACGTCATCTTTGAAACGCTTCAGAGATGCAAGCTCACCTTCATGGATAACAACATTATCTCTTAAGAGACGTACCTTGCAGTTACGGACGATCTTACCATCCTGAACGTAACCGCCGATGATTGTACCGACACCGGATACCTTGTATGTCTGACGCACTTCTGCATGACCGATGATCTTCTCTTCAAATGTCGGCTCAAGCATACCTTTCATAGCTGCTTCGATATCTTCAATCGCATTGTAGATAACTCTGTACAGACGCAGATCGACCTTTTCCTGTTCAGCCACAACTTTGGCCTGATTGTCCGGACGAACATTGAAACCAATGATGATCGCATTGGAAGCAGAAGCAAGGGTTACATCAGATTCGTTGATGGCACCAACACCGCCATGGATAACCTTAACTGCCACTTCATCGTTGGAAAGTTTTGCAAGACTCTGTTTAACAGCTTCTACAGAACCCTGAACATCGGCTTTGACAATGATATTCAGATCCTTGATCTGACCTGCCTGGATCTGATCAAACAGACCATCCAGAGATAACTTGGATTTGGTATCTGCCAGCATCTTTTCACGTTTTGTTGCAATAAATGTCTCTGCCATTGCACGTGCTTCTTTTTCTGTCTCTGTTGCAATAAAGACTTCACCAGCCTGAGGCACTTCGTTCAGACCGAGGATCTCTACAGGTGTAGATGGACCCGCCTTCTTCACACGACGGCCTTTATCATCGATCATCGCTCTGATCTTACCATAGGCTGTACCAACTGTTACGTTATCACCCACATTGAGTGTACCCTTCTGAACAAGGACAGTTGCAACAGGACCACGGCCCTTATCAAGCTGTGCTTCAAGAATCAGGCCACGGCCCTTTCTGTTAGGATTTGCCTTTAATTCTTTCACTTCAGCATCAAGAAGGATCATATCCAGCAGATCCTGAAGGCCTTCACCTGTATGTGCTGAAACAGGTACCATAATTGTTGTACCGCCCCAGTCTTCTGCAACCAGACCATACTCTGTCAGTTCCTGTTTCACACGGTCGATATTGGCACTTGGTTTATCAATCTTGTTAATGGCAACAATAATATCGATTTCTGCTGCTTTGGCATGATTGATAGCTTCAATTGTCTGAGGCATAACACCATCATCTGCAGCAACAACAAGGATTGCGATATCTGTAGACTGTGCGCCTCTTAAACGCATGGCTGTGAAAGCTTCATGTCCAGGTGTATCAAGGAATGTAATCTTCTGACCGTTCACTTCAACAACATAGGCACCGATGTGCTGTGTGATACCGCCGGCTTCTCCTGATGTGACACTTGTCTTACGAATGGCATCAAGGATAGATGTTTTACCATGATCGACATGACCCATAACGCAGACAACCGGTGGTCTTGGTTCAAGATCCGCTTCGTTTTCTTCTTCTTCCTTCAGCATCTCTTCAATAACATCTACAACAACTTCCTGTTCGCAGAGGATATCATATTCAAGAGCGATTACTTCAGCCTCATCATAAGAGATATCTGAATTCACATTGTACATCTTGCCTTCAAGGAAAAGCTTCTTGATGATCTGGGCAGCAGGAATCTTCATCTTATCTGCCAGTTCTTTGATTGTCACTGTTTCTGGAAGCTCAATGCTTGTTACCTTCTCTACAACCGGTTCCGGTTTCGGCTGTGTATTCACAGGTTTCTTGCGCATTGTATTTCTGTTGTTATTGTTATTCTTGTTATTGTTCTTGCCGTTTCTGGATGTATTTCTTCCTTCGAAATCTCTGTCATCACGACGATTGTCACGATCTTTGTTGTCCTTGTAACTTCTGCGGTTTTCTCTTGTTGTATCCTTTGGCATGACAACTTCTTTGTTGGTGGCACTGTCAAGATTGAATTTGCCGTCACGACCGCCATTTCTGCCGCCCTGACCTC
>JBNMJG010000269.1:0-2603 GCA_050873705.1 Coprococcus sp.
CCTGTAAGCTTCGGTACTTTTCATGCGATTTTCTTTTCCGTATTGAAACATGCCTACAACTATACGGCGTCCAATATTATCCGTGAAGAACAGAAGCAGCAGCTGATCCGTGAGATCATCGAAGATATGCCGGTGGAACCGGACAATGTCAGCGAGTTTGTGAATGATGTGCTCAGTGAGATCGGACTTGTTAAAGGCAGTATGATGGATATTGAGCATTATTATGCCACCAGCTGTGCAACATCCGTGTTCAGGGATATTTATAAACAGTATGTTCAGAGAATGGAGAACAGCAGGCTCATCGATTTTGAGGACATGCTGGTTTATACTTGGGAACTTTTTACCCAGAGAAAGGATATCCTTGCAGCCTGGCAGCACAAGTTTCAGTATATTCTGATCGATGAGTTCCAGGATATCAATCTGCTGCAGTACAAGCTGATTCGGATGCTGGCATTGCCTCAGAATAATGTCTTTATTGTGGGGGATGATGACCAGTCGATTTATGGGTTCAGAGGTGCCAGACCGGAGATCATGCTGAATTTTGAGAAAGATTTTCCGGATGTGAAGAAGGTCTTTCTTTCTGTTAATTACCGCAGTCAGGCAGCCATTGTCCGTGGAGCGGGCTGTGTGATCAAGAACAATAAGCAGCGTTTTGACAAGCAGATCCAGGCGGCACGGTCGGAGGAAGAACCCATTGATATCCGTGTGTTTCAAAGCCCGGCCGATGAGAATGCGGCGGTTATCCGTGAAATTCGTGATTATCACGGACAGGGAATTCCTTATCGTGAGATGGCGGTGTTGTTTCGTACCAATACTCAGGCCAGAATGCTCCTTGAGAAGATGATGGAGTATAATATTCCTTTTAAAATGCAGGATGCCATGCCGAATATCTATCAGCACTGGGTGACTCAGGATATCATGGCTTACATACAGATCGTGCTGGGGAGTACAGCCAGAAGCCATTATCTGAGAATCATTAATCGACCGAACCGCTATGTGAGCAGACAGATGCTCGATGAGCGCCAGGTGGCTTTTGATGTACTGATGGAGCGCTATGAAGATAAGCCATGGATGCAGGAAAGACTGTCAAAATTTGCCTATGATATCCATATGCTGACGAAGATGCAGCCATTTGCAGCCATCAATTATATCCGCCACGGCATCGGTTATGATGAATTCCTTGAAAAGTATGCAGAGGAGCGCAAATTAGACGGACAGGATCTTTTGGAACTTCTGGATGAACTTCAGGACAGCGCAAGAAATTATACCACCTATGAGGAATGGTTTGGCCATATTGAAGAATATACGGAGCAGCTGCGCAAGCAGGCCAGAAAGCAGCGTGAAGAGAAGACAGATGGTGTGGCTCTGGCCACCATGCATCATTCCAAAGGACTGGAATATCAGACTGTGTTTATCGTGGATGCCAACGAGACGGTGACACCACATCATAAGGCACTTCTGGACGCGGATATTGAAGAAGAGCGTCGGATGTTTTATGTAGCCATGACCCGTGCCAAGTCCAGACTGCATATCTTTTTCCTGAAGGAACGTTATGGCCGCCCGATGGTGATGTCACGTTTTGTGGGTGAGATTCTTGTGGACCGGGATGCAGTGAAGCCCGGGACCCATGTGATTCATCAGACATATGGTGCCGGTGTGATCAAAGAAGTGACGGATAAAGCCATCGTCATCAAGTTCGACAAAGTACGTCAGGAAAAGAAGCTGGATATACAGTTCTGTCTGGCAAATCAATTGCTAAAAATACAGTCTTAGTATTGAAAAAATACAGGAAGTATGATATAAAATTAGGGAACTGATTGTTTGATTTTGTAACTGTTTATGAGCAGCTGCACATCCAATTGCATCTGCCGGCAGTTATACATTTTTTATGAAATGAGGTAAATAAATGGGACAACCAAAAGACTCTGAGTTTAAAGACAGAGATACAATGACACTTGATCTGGATGACGGCGGAAAGCTGGAATGTATCGTTTTGAATGTTTTTCCGGTGAATAACAGAGAGTATATCGCACTTCTGCCTATGAATGACGAAGGCCATGTGGAAGAAGATGCACAGATCTTCCTGTATCGTTTTGAAGAATTGGGCGATGATGAGGTGAATCTGGAGACAATCGAAGATGATGATGAGTTTGAACTTGTATCAGATTATTTCGATGAGATGCTCGATGAACAGGAGTTCAATGAGTTATTCAACGGCGCAGAGTAAGTCGCAGAGAATTGAACAACACACATAGATAAAGCTGCAGCTTTACGGTATGACCGCAGAGCTGCAGCTTTTGGCGTTTTCAGCCTTTGATGCGCCTATCATTCAATGATTTGTCAGGCTTTATTTTCACACTGAGTATTTATTTATCCTCGTTCAAACTCTCGAGAAAGTACTTGGCTGCTTCGGATATCGGCAGCTTGTCGTTGTATCCGACAACCAGCTGACGGGATGGGAAAACTTCAGACATGGTCAGTTTGAAGAGATCCGGATCATCGTCCGGCAGGCAGAAGTCAGGAATGAATGCAATACCAAGACCGATACGTGCAAGATCGATCAGCAGATCATTGCTGCTGAGTTCAACTTCCGGTACAAGATC
>JBNMJG010000270.1:0-2598 GCA_050873705.1 Coprococcus sp.
GATTCAAAGATAATTCACGGATACAGGCGATAGCCTGAGAAGCAAAGGCTTCATTCAATTCAATCACATCTATATTCTGAACCGATAAATCGGAGGTTTTAACTAATTTGCGGACAGCCTCAATCGGTCCCAGTCCCATATAAGCCGGGCTGCATCCGGCTACTGCAAAATCTGTGAATTTTGCTTCCGGACAAATTCCCAGTTCTTCTGCTTTTTCTTCAGACATCAAAACGACAAATCCGGCACCGTCACTTGTCGGTGAGGAGGTTCCTGCGGTTACAATGCCATCTTCCTTAAAACATGGCTTCAAAGCTGACATTGAAACCATCGTCGCTTCAGGGCGTATTCCCTGGTCATGCTGGAACACCATCGGATTACCATTCTCATCAACACCGCTGACAGGAATGACAGATGTAGACAATCGACCTGCTGCCTGTGCTTTTGCGGCCTTCAAATGACTTCTCACCGCAAAATCATCCATTTCTTCTCTGGTAATGCCATAACGCTCAGCCACATTTTCTGCCGTCATTCCCATGGACATATAATGTTCCGGCGCATTCTGCCATATCCATGGATTGACACTTTCTTTATATCTTTCATAAGAAATCGGTACGGAAGACATGGATTCCACACCGCCGGCCACAATCACATCCGCCAGCCCCGACTCAATCTGACCGGCGGCCAGGGCAATGGCCTGAAGTCCTGATGAACAGAACCGATTAACACTCATCCCCGGCACTGAGTCCGGCAGCCCGGCCCTTCTGGCAACCAGACGCCCGATATTATTCGACTGTTTGCCCTCCTGCTGCGCACATCCGACGATGACATCATCAATCTGGTCTGGATTCAGTTCAGGAATTTTCTTTAAAACTCCCTGCAGTACTTCGCCGCCCAAATCAACGGGATGAATCCCGCGCAGCGCACCTTTCTTTCCGCCTTTTGCGACTGCTGAGCGTCCATAGGCCGCAACAACAACATGTTTTAATCTTCCCATTTTTCTCACCACTATCTAGCCAGAGGCTTCAAACCCAGTATCTGTCTGGCTTCATCCGGTGTTGCAGGTTCCTTGCCGAAAACTTTAATGGCTTCTACGGCACGCTGTACAAGCATCTGGTTGGTTGCCATAATCTTTTTGCCGTCTTTGTCATAACCGTAAACAACATTATCCTCCATACCGACACGGATGTGTCCGCCAAGAGCCAGTGACGCATACATGATTGGCAGATGTCCTGAACCGACACCAAATGCAGACCATGTAGAGCCTTCAGGAATATGATTCTTTAAGTAAAGAAGATTTTCCACTGTGGCCGGCATACCACCTAAAACACCCAGACAGAACTGATAATGCACCGGTGCCTGCAGTTTATTTTTCTTTAAATAATATTCGGTAATTCCAAGCATACCTGCATCAAAAATTTCTACTTCAGGCTTAATGTCTCTTTCTTTATAACAATCACATAATTTTTCAAGGAACTGTGGTGTATTCATAAATACTGTACTTGGCATCCAGTTAAAAGTACCGGCATCAAATGAACCGATTTCAATACCTTCCACCGTTTTCATGTGGAGCATTCTCTCTTCATCTGTTGGTGCGACTGCGCCTGATGATGTACAGTTAATAACCACATCGCAATCCTCATGGGCTTTAATCAGTGCCACTGTCTTTTTGAATTTTTCAGCATCCATTGTACCGATGCCATTGTCATCTCTCATATGCAAATGAACGACAGCTGCTCCCAGTTTCCAGCATTCATAGGCCGTTTCTGCAATCTGCTCCGGTGTCTCAGGTATATGATATCCAGCCGGTGTAACGGCTCCTGTTAAGGCTGCTGTAATAATAACCTTGTTGTTTAATTGACTCATAATAGGTGCCTTCTTTCTTTGTTTATTGGGGAGGGCGGTCAGAAGACCGCCCTGACTGACTTAAATGAATTGTTATTATGCATTATGCTGATTCTTCTGATAAGGGCCATTTTCCATAAACTGTACGCCCATGGATTCTGTAACAGCCCATCCAACCTGATTGCCATTGGCATCAAGCAGACGTCCCAAACCTTCATAATAGCTGTTGCCAGGAGAAACAATGGTATTCTTATTGCTCAATGGCTCAACTGTATATAACTGGTCACAAACAGGGATATCATAAGTCCATCCGAAGGAGAACCAGGTACCGTTCTGTGTTTTGCTGTAACCATTCTGAATGACTTTGAAATTGGTGAAATATTCAATCGTACCATCTTTATGTAAATAGGTGCCGGCCTGATTGCCGCTTGCGAAATTATACAGATTGATACGCTCGCCATTGCCTAAACGGAAGGAGGACCATTCCCAATGTTTGGAATCATAGTTGCCCCACTGACGGTCAACCCAGCCCATACCGTAAACATCTGTCTCAACAACCGTGCCGTCTTTGTCTGTATATTTGATATGGCCGTTAAATGGCAGCTTCGGCAGAGAATAGTAAAAACTTCTGTCTTCCGGTGCGCCCTGCTGAATAAAGCCGTTGATGCCAAGGTGGTCCTGATGCCATGTCACTGTCTCGCCGCCTGAGATATCCAGATGTGCTTCAAAAATATCCGTCTTTGCATCCAGTCTTAA
>JBNMJG010000271.1:0-2597 GCA_050873705.1 Coprococcus sp.
GAACATCCTCAAGGGCAAGGACGCCCTGATAAACTATGCCAAGGCTCATGGAATTAACTTTAATGAGATAAACAGACCTGAATATCAGGCAAAAATTCTGAGAAAATATGGTTTCCGTGACTGGGATGCAGTCAACGCTGCTGTAGGCCATGGCGGTCTGAAGGAAGGCCAGGTTATCAACAAGCTGCTTGAGGAATACCAGAAGAAGAAAGCCAGAGAGATGACGGATAAGCAGCTGCTGACACAGATGACGGAGATGAAGCAGAAGCCGTCTGCAGCTGTACAGCCGCATAAGAAGGGAAGCAAGAGCGGTATCATCGTCAAGGGTATTGACGATGTGGCAGTTCGTTTCTCAAAATGCTGCAATCCTGTGCCGGGAGATGAGATTGTTGGTTTTATCACACGAGGCAGAGGTGTATCCATTCACCGAACAGACTGTGTGAATATGCTGCATTTGTCTGAAATTGAGAGACAGCGTCTCATCGATGCGGAATGGCAGGATAGTACAGCAGAGGGCAAGGGCGGTCTTTATAAAGCAGAGCTGAATGTTTATGTGCATGATGGTGTCGGCGTACTGATCCAGATCGCACAGGTATTTTCTGAGAGAGATATCAATGTCACTGCCATGTCCAGCCGTTCGGGCAAGAACAATACAGCGACCATCAATATCAGTTTTGATATCAACGGCAAATACGCGTTAAATAAGATTATAGATAAACTGCGCAGTTTAGATTGCGTGTATGATATTGCCAGAACAACTGGCTAAAGAATAAGGAGCAGAGAATGGGTCAGATAGAGATTAAATCAATGACACTTGGTATGGTTGCAACCAATTGCTACCTCATTATCAACAAGGAGACAAAGGAAGCACTTCTTATTGATCCTGCGGACAATGCACTGAGAATCAGCAATGTGATTGAAGAGAACGGCTGTACACTGAAAGCAATTCTTTTAACTCACGGTCATTTTGACCATATTATGGCACTGAATGAGTTGAAAAAGAGATACAATGTACCTGTTTATGCCCATGATGAGGAAGAGGATGTTCTGAAACAGTCTTCCCTGAATATGAGCGGCATGATCGGTCAGATTTATACAACACAGGCAGATATTTACGTGAAGGATGGCGAGCATCTGAAACTGGCAGGTCTGGATATCATTGTCCTGCATACACCCGGACATACAAAGGGCGGCGTCTGCTATTATTTCCCTGAGGAGAAGGTGCTGATGAGCGGTGACACACTGTTCCATTGTTCTATCGGCCGTACAGATTTCCCGACGGGCAGTATGTCACAGCTCGTTCGTTCTGTGAAGGAACAGTTATTTGTACTGCCGGATGATGTACAGGTTTATCCGGGGCATGACAGTGTGACAAGCATCGGATACGAGAAACAGTACAATCCGTTTTTCTAGTTTTGAATTGAATGAATGAGAATGAAGGAGGCTGCTGCAGGACTGATGGATGTCGGTTTTGCAGCAGCTTTATCTCAGTCTCAGAAGAAGACAAACAACGTAAATGCCTATTTTATCGGAGGATTTGAATGATTGCATTATATATGAATCGAAGGGATTATGAAAATGATGTCCGTTCACTGCTGATGGCATTCTTTTATGGAGAAAAGATTGTCCTGAATGCGAAGGAATGGGATGTCTGTCTGGATGTCCGTTATACGGAAAAACATACATTATTAATTTTAAAAGATAGCAAAGGACGATGCCTTGAAAAAGAAGATGACTGTCATTTTGAGGATTACCGTCTCGGCAGAAATGATATCAAGAACCTTGTCTATCATATTTTGTCGGAATACACAGGAATGACACTGCCATGGGGAACGCTGACAGGTATCCGGCCGACGAAGCTGCCAATGGAGATGTATGAAAAAGGTGCCTCCAAAGCGGATGCCGTACAGTATCTGAAAGAGACTTACCTTGTTTCTGATGAGAAAGCAGAGCTGTGTGCGGTGGTGGCAGAGAATGAGGCAGAGGTTTTGAAGGACTGTGATTATGATCATACATTCAGCCTGTATGTGGGCATTCCTTTTTGTCCTTCCATTTGCGCGTACTGTTCTTTTTCAGCTTATCCGTTATCTGTCTGGGAGAAGCAGGTGGACAATTATCTGGATGCATTGTGCAAAGAAATTGAAGCCGCATCCACAATGATGGGAGACAGAAAGCTTCTGACATTTTATATGGGCGGAGGTACGCCGACGTCTCTGTCGGCACCACAGATGGACCGCCTGCTGACTTGTCTGGAAAAATACTTTGATCTGGATCATGTCAGTGAGAAAACGGTGGAGGCCGGAAGGCCTGACAGTATAACTGAGGATAAGCTGCAGGTGCTGAGAAAACATCATATTGACCGTATTTCGATCAATCCTCAGACCATGAATCAGGAGACGCTGGATCTGATCGGAAGACGCCATACGACGGAAGAAGTAAAACAGGCCTTTCATATGGCCAGAGAAGCCGGTTTTGCCAATATCAATATGGATCTGATTGCAGGTCTCCCGGGAGAGACGGGCAGGCATATGCAGCGGACCATGGATGAAATTGTGAAGCTGGCGCCCGACAGTGTGACCGTTCATTCCCTGGCTTTA
>JBNMJG010000272.1:0-2585 GCA_050873705.1 Coprococcus sp.
GAAATCATTATATAAAGGAGAAGGTACTTATGGAAAAGGTAAAAGTTATTTCTGCCGCCCAGGCAGCAGCTCTTGTCAAAGACAATGACACCATCACAACCAGCGGTTTTGTTGCCAGCGCCCTTGCTGAAGAATTAACAGGTGCACTTGAGGAACGTTTTCTTCAAACCGGATCACCGAAGAATCTGACCCTGATCTATGCCGGATCTCAGGGCAACCGTGACGGCAGAGGCGGTGACCACTTTGCCCATGAAGGATTTTTGAAAAGGGCCATCATCGGTCACTGGAACACAGCCGCAGCCCTTGTCAAAATGGCTGTGGACAATAAAATGGAAGCCTACAACATTCCACAGGGAACATTACTTCATCTTTTCAGAGCCATTGCCGGTCACAAAGCCGGTGTGATCACGAATGTGGGTCTTGAAACTTTTGTCGATCCGAGAAACGGCGGCGGCCGTCTGAATGCCAGAACAACTGAAGATATGGTTGAGGTTGTTGCCCTTGGCGGCGAAGAACAGCTCTTCTACAAAAGTTTCCCGATCAACATTGCTTTTATCCGGGGTACTTATGCGGATGAATACGGCAATATCAGTTTTGAAAAGGAAATCGCTCCCCTTGAAGGGACCAGCGTCGCACAGGCTGTCAAAAACAGCGGCGGCATTGTCATCGTTCAGGTGGAAAGAATTGTTGCCGGCGGCACCCTTGATCCAAGATTTGTCAAAGTCCCGGGTATTCTTGTTGATGCCGTTGTTGTTGCCGAACCTGAGAACCAAAGACAGAGTCTGGATTGTCCTTTTGATGCTGCATTAAGCGGCGAACTCAAAATTTCTGCTGACAACTCTGAGCCGGCCCCTCTTTCCATCAGAAAAGTCATCGGACGCAGAGCTGCCATGGAATTGACCAGAGGATGCGTTGTCAATCTCGGCGTAGGTATTCCTGAATTTGTAGCTGCCGTTGCAGAAGAAGAAAACTTTGCGGACCAGATCACATTGACCGTCGAATCCGGTGCCATCGGCGGTGTTCCGCAAAACGGCAAACGCTTCGGGGCAGCTGTTAATGCCGATGGTTACTGGGATCAACCTTATCAGTTTGATTTTTATGACGGCGGCGGCCTGGATATGTGTTTTCTTGGTCTTGCCCAGTGCAATGCCTCCGGTGATGTCAACGTCAGCCGTTTCGGCCCTCGTATCCCCGGATGCGGCGGTTTCATCAATATTTCGCAAAATTCCAAAAAGGTTGTTTTCTGCGGCACATTTACTGCCGGCGGCCTGAAAGTCGATGTTTCTGAAAAGGGACTTCATATTATTCAGGAAGGCCGTGAAAAGAAATTTATCAAAGCTGTCGAAGAGATTACATTCAGCGGCAAATATGCTGTCAGACATGATCAGACCGTTCTTTTCGTTACGGAACGTGCCGTTTTTGAATTAAAATCTGACGGACTGCATCTGAAAGAACTGGCACCGGGTATTGATCTTAAAAAGGATATCCTGGATCAGATGGATTTCCAGCCAATCATTGATGCCTATACTTCCATGCCGGCCGCTCTGTTTAAAGAAGCAGCAATGGGGCTTAAAATTTCCTAAAAGGAGGGGATCACTTTTGTATACACTTGGAATTGATATCGGTTCATCATCATCAAAAGCAGTTTTATTAAAAAACGGCAGCGAGATCATTGCAGAAGATGCCATTCAGGCGGGTACCGGTTCCAGCGGACCTTCAAGAGTCCTTCAGCTGATCATGCAGCAATCCGGGCTTGCATTGAGTGAAATAGACTACACCATTGCCACCGGTTACGGGCGCTTTTCTGTGGCCTTTGCCAACGAACAGATCAGTGAGATCACCTGCCACGCCAAAGGTATTGCCTGGCTGCTGCCGGGTACCGGAACTATTATCGATATCGGCGGCCAGGATGCGAAGGCCATCAGTCTGGATGCTAACGGCAATATCTTAAAATTTTTTATGAACGATAAATGTGCAGCCGGTACCGGACGATTTCTGGATGTCATGTCCAGGGTTCTTGAGACAGAACTAAGTGAAATGGGAGAGTGGCATTTCAGATCTGCACATCCTGCCAAAGTCAGCAGTACATGTACTGTATTCGCTGAATCCGAAGTAATCTCCCTGTTATCCCAGGGAATTGCCAAAGAAGATATTATCGCAGGCATTCATGCCTCAGTTGCAGCCAAAGCCTGCGCATTGGCTTACAGGACAGGCGTCCGGGAAAACGTCGTTATGTGCGGCGGTGTTGCCAAAAATGCCGGTGTTGTAGATGCCATATCCAAAGAACTTGGAAAACAGGTGATTGTTGCACCAAATCCACAGTTAACCGGTGCACTTGGAGCTGCACTGATTGCGGCAAAAAAAGTAAAGGAGAAGGAGAATCCATGATGAACTATGATGAAATGACTTCAAAAGAACTGTTAGGCTACTTCCAGAATAAGCTGGACGAAGAAGCAAGAGAAGCAAAAAAAGCAGGCAAACTGGTCTGTTGGTCTGCATCCGTTGCACCTCCAGAATTTTGTGTGGCAATGGATATCGCAATGGTCTACCCTGAAACCCACGCAGCCGGTATTGCAGCCAGAAAA
>JBNMJG010000273.1:0-2575 GCA_050873705.1 Coprococcus sp.
CAGGAAAATCACCTGCCGGAAGCTCGCAGAGCAATTCCACCGCAGCCATGGCAATGGACGCATTCCAAGGCTGACAGCACCCTGCCATAACGGTTCTGACATTACGGCAGTTCTCATAATCAAATATCTGTCCCTCATAAAGATCCGCAGTATGAATAACTGCTGCGTCTCTGTCAACAATCCGATACCGGCAGTGTTTCTGATGACAGATTTCAACCAATGTATCCACAGCCTCCCTGCACCCGGCTCCAATAACCACCGGACGTTTGTCTTTGATAATTCCGCCCTTTTCGGAGGCAATGGCCTCAATGGTATCTCCCAAAAATTTCATATGATCCATACCAATGGAGGTGATCACCGAAACAAGGGGCTGGGGCACCACATTCGTGGCATCCAGTCTTCCCCCCATTCCTGTCCCCAGAACAACAAAATCACATCTTGATGCTTTAAAATAGAGAAAAGCCATCACTGTCTCCAGCTCAAAGGCTGATGCCCCCTCCATACCTTCAGCCTGCATTCCTTCATCGGCCTCACGCACTCTGCTCATCCAATAAGCCGTATCCTCTTTGGAGATCCAGCTGCCATTAATCTGTATCCGTTCTCTGTAATCAAAAAGTGTCGGCGATACATATCGTCCCACTCTGTACCCCGCCTTCATCAATATAGAAGAAATATAGGTACAAACAGATCCTTTGCCATTGGTTCCTGCCACATGAATCACATTGCACTTTTTCTCAGGATGTCCTGTCTCTTCAAGCAGAGCCTGAATTCTCACCAATCCCGGCATAATCCCGCTGCAGCTGACTGTTTCTATATATTCTATTGCCTCATCATAATTCATGATCGGCCTCCATTCATGACTAACTTCTCAAACATCCTTTATTCCATTCACCCTGCCTCTGGTTAACTTTTATCTGAAGCTTATTTCTCATCCACAACCTGGAAGATATAGAATTTCAGGTAATAAGACTCATCCGCTGACCACAAAATCGGATGGTCCGCAGCCTGTGTACGATATTCAACCTGGCGCAGACGTTTATGAACACTTCTTGCAGCCTGATGCAGCATTTCTGTAAAAAGTTCATAGGTCATAAAATGAGAGCAGGAACATGTTGCCAGAAAACCGCCGTCTTTCACAAGCTTCAGACCGCGCATATTGATTTCCCTATAACCTTTCATGGCATGCTTAACAGAATTTCTTGATTTGGTAAATGCAGGCGGATCCAGGATCACAACGTCATATTTTTCTCCCTGCTTCTCAAGTTCAGGAAGCAGATTAAATACATCCGCACATTGAAAATGTACCGTATCCTGCAGACCGTTAAGCACTGCATTCTCTTCTGCCTGATGGACAGCCAGCTCGGATGCATCCACACCTGTGACCTCAGCTGCACCTGCAATACCCGCATTCAGTGCAAAGGAGCCTGTATGTGTAAAGCAGTCCAGTACTCTGGCACCTTTACACAGTTTCTGAATAGCCAGTCGATTATACTTCTGATCCAGGAAAAAGCCCGTCTTCTGTCCGTCCTTCACATCAACGATATAACGGACACCATTCTCAATAATCGGAACGTTGGTGTCAAATGGCTCTCCGATAAAATCCTTGACACGTTCCATTCCCTCCTGGTCACGGTATTTGCCGTCACTTCTCTCATAGACACCCTTGACAGTGATACCGTCTTCCAGAAGAATCTCCTTCAGCAGATCGACAATATCAAGTTTCATTCGGTCCATACCCAGGGCTGTCACCTGCACCACAAGTACATCTGAAAATTTATCAACTACCAGGCCCGGCAGAAAATCTGCCTCTCCAAACACAAGCCGGCAGCTGGATATATCTGTTACTTTCTTACGATAATCCCATGCAGCCTGAAGTCTTTCCCTCAAAAAATCCCGATCAATTTCCTGATCCACATGGCGTGTCATCAAACGGACTCTGATCTTGGAATGGCGATTGATAAAACCGCGGCCCATAGGATAACCGTCAAAATCTCTTACGATCACCATGTCACCATCTTCATAGCTGCCTGTTACGGATGCGATCTCATTATCATAGACCCATGCACCGCCGGACTTTAAAGTACGTCCTTCACCTTTTTTCAATACTACAACTGCCTGTCCCATTTTATCTACTCCTGTATCTTCATCTATTTCTATAAATCATTATGTCATGTACAACTTTATCATTTATTTTCATGATAATCAAGTTATTTATATGTATAAAATACACCTCCTGATGCATAGACTGTTAATGAAGAAAGAATACATTCTTTACGGCCGGATGAGACAAGTACAGACTGCAGGGTCAGTTCTGTGTCACGTGACCGTCTCCCGGCCGGCTACATAAAAAAACTGCCGCCCGACAATTGCTCGTCAAAGCGGCAGTTCTTATTATGTTCGTATGTACAATCTGTTTAACAGATTTGTCCTTTTCCTGGATTAGCAGATACCTAATGTACCAAGCAGGATGATAACTACACAAGAGATCAGAGGAATAACAACTGTATTCATACCGATATCGATGTAGGATTCTTTATGAGTCATACCTGTTACTGCAAGCAGTGTGATAACGGCG
>JBNMJG010000274.1:0-2561 GCA_050873705.1 Coprococcus sp.
CATCAGCTCTGCCATTATTATGATGAACGGAATATAAGCGATGTTGACCACTTGCCGAGGGTCACAGAGAAAAATGTCCTGATCTTAAAATACTATTCCTTTGAGAATTACTTTTTCAATCCCGAGATCATGTCTCAGCTTGGAATCGTCCAAAGTCCTCAGGCCTTTTATGATTTATTCTATGAGAAATGGCGTGAATACCTTTATCGTCTTTCCAGCGGTGAAAAACTGGCGGCCACTATTGGGCATGACCTGACCTCTCCGGAAGATGTCCGTCTTCATATGGAAGATATCCGCATTCATATGCGGGGTCATAATCTTTATGACCTGTTTTACGGCCGCTATAAAGACTGTGAAACAGAGCTGCTGACCCGCTACATAGACATCGCCCCGAGAGAGGATTTCAAAGACATTCTGGATGCCATCGACCACTTTATTTATTTCGAAAACCGCAGAAAATAGTCTTTTTTCATCCCTTTTGTTGATTCATCCCGCTTCAGCAAAAGGGATTTTTTCATTTGCATATCTGCAATTCTTTTTCCAAAAAGTTCTGATAATCCACCTGATTTTAACCATTTTTCTGAAAAATCGGACGATGTTTAAAATCTTTTTCCATGGTACAATAATATTGTTAATAAGTAGATACCCGATTTCAATTATGTACATAAAAAGGGGGAATCCCTTATGCAGACAACTTATGATTCAGCATTAACACCCGGAAAACGCCTTCAGGCGCTCTGTGAAGCCCGTGGATTTTCCAGAAAAGAACTGGCCGACAGATTAAAGATCGCGCCTTCACAGATCAGCCGTATCCTGAATGAGGACACAAAATCTATTAGCAGTGATATTTTAATCAAAATGGCCATTGAATTTGATGTATCCACAGATTATATTCTCGGTCTGGAACAATCAAATAAACCGGAAGATCACATTCCGATGCGGCTGATGAGTACTTCCTTCAAACCGGGAGAATGCCTGATAATCATCAATCAGCTGGAAGATCAGGCCGCCCGGGAAATGGCTTTCTGTGAATATTACTACTTTACGGGACAGCACGACAAAGCTGTCAATCTCACCGAGCTGTATCTGAACTATCCGGATCCCATGCTGCAGCTTTCAGCCTGCCTGATCCATACATTCGCCAATCTTTCCTTAAACCGGATCAATGCGGCAAAGGGCGGCCTCAGAAGCCTGAAAACACATTTAAACCAGATGCTTGCTGACAACAGTGACAGACAGACAACTGCCATGAGCATCTTTGTAGCTATGGCTGCACAGACACTGCTCCATCTGCCGGTAGGCGAGATACCGCCTCTGTCAGACTATCTGACAGAACTGCCTAAAGGAATGCGTCTCTGGGGCTGCTATGTTCTTGCCCATGAAGCTTATCTGGCTCAGGAATATGAGAAATCCCTGGGTATTGTACAGACCTGTCTGATGCTCAGCACAGAAATCTATCCGATTGCCATGATCTACCTGAATCTCATGGGCGCTATGGATGCCATGAATCTGAGACAGCCGGAAATTGCCAGAAACTTTTTTATGGCAGCCTGGCAGCTTGCACAGCCTGATGGTCTGATTGAAGGAATTGGGGAACATCATGGACTATTACAGGGGCTCATCGAAACATGCATGAAAAACGACTATCCTGAGGATTACAAAAAAATCATTCAGATTACCTATCAGTTCAGTTATGGCTGGCGGCGTATCCACAATCCGGCAGCCAAGGAAGACATCGCTGATAATCTGACAACCACCGAATTTACCATCGCCATGCTGGCCAACCGCGGATGGACCAATACGGAGATTGCCGATTATATGACCATGACTGTCAGGACCGTCAAACAGCATTTATCATCTGTATTCAATAAATTGAATATAGACAGCCGCGGACAACTGAAAGCTTATATGCTGAAGTAACCTTTCGGCTTATCAAAAAGGGGGATTTGTTTATGAAAATGAAAAGAAAAGCATTGGCATTTTTGCTGACACTCTGCATGCTATTTGTCCTTATACCGGCCCAGCCTGCAGCTGCCGATGAAAGTGATGGGACACTCCGAGCCTTAAATGAAGAGAAAACTTTTTATGCCATGGACTACCGGTATAATTACCAGATGTCCGATCTGCTGACCCACAATATTCATGACAGCAATGATTTAATCAAATGGGTAGTTTCTCATCTGATTAGTTCCGACAAAGATTTTTCATACAGCATTAACATGGGGGACGGCGGTGCCTGCAGTGCCTTTGTTGCACAGGATAGCAATGACAATATCCTTTATGCACGCAACTACGACTATCTGCAGTCAGCAAAAAATGTCCTTATACATACCTATTCCGAAGACGGTTATGAATCCATCGCCATGGCAGCAGGCGGCTGGATTGATATCGACGGTGTTGATCTTTCCGATAACCCGATGCTGAGGGCACTGCCTTACCTGGCCATGGACGGTATGAACGAAAAGGGTATGATGATCAGTGTTCTGAAGCTGGATGGCGAAGGTGCCCAGCCGGAAGAATCTTCTCTCATTCCTAATCTTTTCGTTCGTCTTGTCCTGGAC
>JBNMJG010000275.1:0-2546 GCA_050873705.1 Coprococcus sp.
ACCACAAATGGATGCTCTTTTTTTATTCACTTGATAGATGAAAAGCAATGTGCAGTTAAAATACGGTAATTATGTGGCTTTCTGCCACTTTCACGGCAAAGCCGTGAATAATTCAGGTTTATTATTTAACGGTAAACGAAAAAATTTTATGGAGAAAATGGCCGAATGGCATGTTGAACTGGAAGATAACAAACCAGAAAAGATTCCACCCTGGAAAGAGAGAATCTGAAATATTTTTGAACGTATGGCAAATAAACAATCTCATATGCGCTGAGAGCGACCTGTATGAATTGTTTATTTGCCATCGTTTTTAAAAAGTAATTGTGTTGAAAGCGGATTTTATTTTTTCGTTAGCGGACTGCAAAGGATTCGCAGTCTGTGCCTTCTTTTGTTTTAGGGGAACATTCGCAGGCACCGACGCAGATGCAGTTTAATGTGCAGTAGTCAACGTTTCCTGCATGATGTTTACAATCGTGAACGCCGCATTTAATTGAATTGTTTGCTTCCATTTTGATAATCTCCTTTCAAGGTAAAAAATTAGTTTCAGATGGCTATCATGTGTCATCTGCTGTATCGGCCGACATATTGACGGGCGACAGCATTAGTTTGCGCCGGAATTTAGGAAATATGTATAAAAGACTATTTTTTTTCAAAAAATTTGTTATACTGATAGTATACGTTCAAAATGAGAGAAGACAGGAGGGATCTTTATGCAGCATGAGGTAACGAATGTTCAGAAGTTGTTGGATCAGCAGGGACATGTTGTGACACCCGGTTGGGCAAGACGACCGGTCTGGCAGTATAATCGCGAGAATATTGCGGCACCTTCTTTCCGAATCAAGGAGTGGGATTATTATATGGCGGTGGGAGAACATTATGCCGCCGCATTCACTTTGTCTGATCTTGGTTATGCAGGACTTGTCAGCGTATCGCTGATCGATCTTGCAGAGCGAAAGGAACATACTGAGACGATAATGACAGCATTGCCAATGGGTCGGATGGGTCTGGGGAGGTCATCGGATGAGGGCAATGCGGATTTCAGAAATGATCGTATCCATCTTCGTTATACAGTTAAGCCGCATCGAAGAAGGATCCAGTGTGTTTTTCATGATTTTAAGGATGGCAGGACATTGAAGGCGGATCTTCTGATGAAGCAGCCGGAGATGGACAGCATCTGTATTGCAACACCGTGGAAGGAGAAGCCGAAAGCTTTTTATTACAATCAGAAAGTGAATTGCATGCCGGTGAAGGGCAGAGTCAGTTTTGACGGACGCGATTACATTTTTGATGGAAGAAAGGATATGGCGGTCCTTGACTGGGGACGCGGTGTGTGGACTTATGACAATATCTGGCGTTGGGGAACATGCAGCACAAGGCTGAATGGCGTACCTTTCGGATTTAATCTTGGCTATGGATTCAGTGACCGGAGCAGTGCCTCGGAGAATGTGATTTTTTATGACGGCCGTGCCCATAAGCTTCAGGAGGTTGTCTTTATGATCGGACAGGATGATGAAGGCAATTTCAATTATATGGATCCATGGACGATTTCATCCAGTGATGGTCGGTTTGAGGGAATTTTTGAGCCGATTCTGGATAGGAATGCGAAGATTGACATGAAAGTGATCGTCAGTGATCAGCATCAGGTGTTCGGACATCTGACAGGGACAGCTGTTCTGGATGATGGAACAGAGCTGAAGATGCGTGATGTTATCGCCGCAATAGAAGTTGTTCATAATCGCTATTAAGACATTTCAGAGACGTGTTGTCTGATGGAGGAGAGGGACTGTCAGGCAATGGGGTGACAGAAGCAGTTGTTGGCGGAGCTGCGGTAATTAGGAGGGATTTACATGAGAGGAGCAGTAGAACTTAAGACAGATGGATGTACAGATCTGCAGTTAGATAGCAGCAAGCACTATATTGTGACCAAATGGTACGGCAGCAGTCTGGCGATTTTTGAAGAAGCCGCTTTTCATCAATATCTCAGAAGACTGGACACGGACTTTAAGGACAACGGCCATGGACAGAGTGTCATCCGGTATTTCCTGTCGGCGGCAGTTACAATGATGACAGAAGAATCGGAGGGATGGCGGATCCCTCCGGAACTGCTGGAATGCATTGAGAAAGACGGTGAAGGCCTGGAATACTGGAAGTGTGAGATCAACAGCAGTTATCAGGACAGTCTGCCGATCCTTGTGGTGGCGGCATCCGGGAATATGGACAGCGCCATTGAGATGACGAAGGAGCGTCATGCAGCATAGTACAATTTAGCGAGTAAATCTAATCTTTTTGATGAATATAAATACACAATGAATAAGCTGAGGGACAGAGTTGATGAGCCATAGAAGGAGGAGCAGCGCATGGGCGGTTATCTGAATCCCGGGAATGAAAAGTTTGGTGAAGCCTTGAATTCCCAGATTTATGTGGACAAAACAGGTTTAATCGAATATACCAATAGAGTTATGTACAGCAACCAGAAATACGTATGTGTCAGCCGTCCTCGGCGTTTTGGCAAGTCTATGGCTGCCAACATGCTGACAGCTTATTAC
>JBNMJG010000276.1:0-2543 GCA_050873705.1 Coprococcus sp.
ATACTCTACCCGAAGGTTTTCCGGCAGCACATGACGCTCAATCAAGCCATCCTGCTCCAGCTCCTTCAGATTCTGACTGAGTACCTTCTGAGTGATCGGCAGCTGCTTAAAAAAGGCCGAATAATACGTCGGTCTGCCTGCCTCCTGATCAAAATCAATCGCCCGGATAATATAAGGCTTCCAACGGTTGAACAACACGCGCAGCATATAATTATAGGGGTCCTGCTTAATATTAAATTCCTGATCCTGCATCTCCTGCTGCATAGACTGATACCCTCTTTCTATTTCAAATTCATGCATAAATCTGCTATACTTAAACATGGCAGATCATTCTCTGCCCATTATTTTTAAACCCAATCATGGGAGATATCTGGGTTATTCTCCCATTAATTATAGACATTATACCATACGACATGATAAGGAGGAATACTTCATGGATCAAAAAGATGCTGAACTGCTTCTCAAAATTTCCCGTGCGGATTCACTTCAGGAACTGGTCGATCTTGGCTTTCAGCTCCTTGGCAATCCTATCTTTATTGATGATATGTACCGCAATGTCCTGGCCTACAGCCAGGAGGTTACTATTGATGACCCGCTGTGGCAGGAAAATGTCGTTGAAAACATCCACGATGAATCCACCGGCTCCCAGATGGCCTCCAAGCAAATGTACAAGAAGTCTCTTGAAACACAGCGCCCTGTTCTGCTGACAGACCTTCCCACAGTCCAGCGTTATGCCATGACATTGACCAATTACGGAGTTCCCATCGGCAATGTCACCATCGCTGCCCATATTCATCCTTTTGTTCCGGGGGATGAACAACTCTTTGAACTCTTCTGCAACTATGCGGCAGAATTGTTAGGCAACAGTCACTATTCTATCCGCCGCTCCCAACCCGTTGTTGTCAATACACTGATCCGACTTCTGGACGGCGACCATCTGACCCGCACAGCCGTTGAGAGTAAACTCAAATTTTACAAGAAAAACACGCCATCAAAAAGTTTCCTATTCCTTATATCTGACAAAACAGGTGATGCCCTGTCCTGTCCGAGACAGCCGGTCATTGAAGCGCTGTCCATGATTCCCGGCACCATTGCCTTCACTTATCAAAGTTATATTGTCTGTATATACAGCGGCAATGGTACACAGCGTCAGAATGCCCAGTCACAATTGCTGGATATCCTGAATCGCTATGATCTTTTTGCCGGTATCAGCAATCACTTCAAAGACATCATGCGGCTGCCTCATTATTATGCCCAGGCACAAAGTGCACTGAAGCTGAGCAAACTTAATGAAAACTGCCGTACGTATCTTTACAATGATATTGCCATTTTTGATCTGTTTGATACCCTTGCATCCCAGACAAATCTGCTGGAGTTTTGTGAAGAGAAACTCATGGATCTTCTGGCCTATGACAAAGCCCATGGCGACAATCTTCTGAAAACCCTGCAGGTCTATCTTGAAACCTGTCTTCAGTATGAAGAAACCGCCAGGCAGCTTTTTGTCCATAAAAATACCGTCCGCTATCGTATTGCAAAATGCCAGAAAATTTTGAATACAGATTTCACGGACGGTAAGAAAATTTTTCAGTATACCTTATCCCTTAAGATTTTGGAATATTATCATTATATCGAATGATTTAAACTGCAAGTCCCGGGAAAAGGATCAATACGATCATAACAGCTAAAGTACCAAGACCTGTACATACGACAGATGTCCAGAAGCAAGGTTTGTAACCTTCCATGAAATCCAGGTCGCACATATTCATAACCATTGGAATACCTGCTGCAATCGGCAGAGAGTCAAGAACACCCATGGAGAATGCACCAATACGGGCAATGGCAGCTGTACTCACACCTAACTGAGGATAGATATCCATTGCGATCGGCATACCGACTGTAATGCCGGCTTTTGGATCGGCACAAACAGCAACAAGCAGTACAAGCATTAATGTACAGGATACAAGTGGTGGTCCAGGAATCTTCTCAAGTAATGCTGTCAGTGTCTGACATCCCGGTGCAGCTGCGATAACACTGCCGATACCAAATGCAGGCAGACAAAGAATAGGCATTGCAGCATCATGAACACCCTGATTTAATGATGCCACGATAGACTTGAACTTTGTTTCCTCCATTGTAAAATATGGGAAGAATAAAACAATTGTGATCACTGCACCAACCAGCATACTATAGGACAGTCCGATAGATGTCAGGTTATACAAAAGACAGACACACACTAATGGAACCAGTGATAAAACAGGATTTGGCTGTTTGCCGTCCGGTTTCTGGATCTGTTTTAATTTGCCCCAGCTGAAATTCTCACCATTGGCATTGGCTTTCCTGACAGCACGGATCAGATACCATACACCTGATACACCGATAACAATCTGACCGATAATACTTGGGATCAGGGCTGCTGTGCCTGAAACCCCTGCAAGTGTTGTCGGCAGAAAGTTATTCTGCTGAGGGGCACCGGCACCGACACAGCAAATACATAAGCCCATCATCATAAATGCAGGTAAAAACTTACGCGGAATATTGACACG
>JBNMJG010000277.1:0-2539 GCA_050873705.1 Coprococcus sp.
GTAATATACTGCATTGTATAAACGGCTGCAGGGCTTACGGGAATCGTTGTCATCTTCTCATGAGAAGCGCATTTCCCGCACAAAAGTCCTCTGTACCGGCTGCTGAAAACAGTTAACGGGTCTGTACAATGACAGCAGGCACATTCGAAGCATTGAGGATACTCTCCGTTGACAGCCATGATTTTCAATTCATAAATGCACCGGATCAAAGGATATGCAATTGTCTTTTTGCAAAGTGCCCGCACAGTCTGATAAAGGAGCTTCAGCATCTCCAGATCATCGGCATTCTCCCGGCCGTAATAATCTGCAAATTCCAAAAAATAGCATCCATAGCAGGTGGCATCCATATCCTTTCTGAATTCTTCAAAATAATTCAGCACCCGGACACTTGAAATAGTGTAAGCACTGCGTCCTTCAAGCAGCATAAATTCACCGAATACAAAGGGTTGTGAAGCTGCCATCAGGCTATTGCCGGGACGTTTGACCCCCCGGGCAAACCCGTGGATCTTGCCCCTCTCCTTTGTCAGAATGACAACCCGTTTATCATATTCTCCCACGGGCATCGTTGAAATGACCATGCCCGTTACTTTGATCAGTTCTGCCATCTAAACCCGTCTTTCTTAGTATTCTTTCTTGTCGTATCCGAAATTTTTGATCAGGAAATCGCTGTCTCTCCAGTCTTTCTTTACCTTAACCCAAAGTTTTAAATTGACTTTTTTGCCAAGCATATCTTCGATTTCAGGTCTTGCCTGAGAACCGATTTTCTTCAGCATAGCACCCTGCTTGCCAATGATAATGCCCTTATGAGAATCTCGTTCACAAATAATTGTCGCGTCAATATCAATGAGCTTTCTGTTGCGGGCTTTCATCTGATCAATGGATACGGCAATACCATGCGGTACTTCTTCATTCAGGGAGCGAAGCGCCTTCTCACGGATCAGTTCTGCCACGATCTGTCTTTCCGGCTGATCGGTTACGGTATCCTCATCATAAAACTGCGGGCCATACGGCAGATATTTCATAATCGCATCGATCAGGTCTTTTGTATTGTCACCTTTAAGAGCAGAACAAGGTACAATTTCCGCAAAATCACAGATATCTTTGTAGGCATCGATACTCTTGAGAATCTCTTCCCTTTTGACTGTGTCAATCTTGTTGATAACAAGGATGATCGGTGTCTTTGTCTTCCTTAACTGTTCTGCGATATGCTGTTCACCGGCACCGATAAATGTCGTCGGTTCAACAAGCCAGAGAATAACATCCACCTCGCTCAGTGTACGCTCAGCAACAGTTACCATATATTCACCAAGCTTGTTCTTAGCTTTATGGATACCCGGTGTATCCACAAAAACAATCTGTCCTTCCTCACTCGTGTATACAGTCTGAATACGATTTCTTGTTGTCTGCGGTTTGTTGGACGTAATAGCAATCTTCTGTCCGATCAAATAGTTCATTAATGTGGATTTGCCAACATTCGGACGGCCGATCAATGTGGCAAAGCCGGATTTGTACTGTTGATTCATAAAATCTCCCCTGTTTTATTTGATAAATGTGTTTTTTATTTTCAATTTGTTATCTGTGAATGAGCGAACTTACTGAATAAGCTGTTCTACATGCTCAAAGCGTTCTTTTTCTTCTGTGATCTTGCTCTCACTGCCGATAACGCAGATATGTCCTGCTTCAGTAATGGCTGCAACTGCTCCTGAAAGTCTCCTTAAATCTTCGACTGTGGTAGCAAGAAGCTCATCTCTGTTTTTCTGGATCTGTTCAAAGCTGCGTTCCCCAAGATATGCAGCCAGTGAACGGCTGCCCTTCATTGAGGCTGTCATCGGTGTATCAATGGCACCGATGGCACCAATGATATATTTGGTCAGTTCTCTCTCATCTAACTCTAAGGACTGGACATAAGCGGCGGCATCTGCATAAATATCATAAGTTTTTGCAAGATTCGGATCCCTGTAGGATGTAAAATATCCATTGCCGCTTGGCGCAAATCCGCACATACAGCCATAAGCACCGCCTTTGACTCTGACATTGTTCCAAAGATATTCATTGCCCAGAACATTCTTCAAGACATTCATGCTGCCATTGTAGGTGATGCCTGATTCTTCAAAACTGCCTGTGCAGGCATTATACTGCACCATGCCGGCTGTAATGAAAGCTTCACCATGCTTCGGACATATGCCGACCGTTTTGATGCTGCAGTCTGTTTCTGACATCGCTGTTGTATAAAGTTTGTCCGCAAAGGAGGCAAGAGGTTTCAGACAAGTCTGAAGCCCTTCCTGATTCATTGTCATATCTGCCAGAAGATATGACTTTCTGAAAACTTTCTGGCCAATACTATTCAGTCTGCGGATGATTTCGTCTTTCTTTGTCTCATAATCCTTCAGTATATCACACAGAAATTGATAGAATGCGATACCCTCCACAAGTTCTTTGTACCAGCTTCCCTGGCTGAAATAAGACATGGCTCTGTTGACCGCAGTTGAATGGCCATTTGACATAAAGCCCATCTCCAGACGGGATTTCAGCTGGTTCA
>JBNMJG010000278.1:0-2532 GCA_050873705.1 Coprococcus sp.
CCTTAACAGTATTCTGGGTCGGCTTTGTTTTCATTTCGCCGGAAGACTTGATATAAGGAATCAATGTTACATGGATCAGCATACAGTTTTCACGGCCGATCTCATGCTGGAACTGACGGATAGATTCCAGGAATGGCTGACTTTCAATATCGCCTACAGTACCGCCGACTTCAATGATCGCAATTTCAGTTTCTCTTGAAGATGGATTTCTGTAGAAACGGCTCTTGATGGCATTGGTGATGTGAGGGATAACCTGAACAGTGCTTCCGCCGTAATCGCCTCGGCGTTCACCGGAAAGAACATCCCAGTAAACCTTACCGCTGGTTACATTGGAGCGGCTGTTGAGAGAACAGTCGATAAAACGTTCATAATGTCCGAGGTCCAGGTCTGTCTCTGTACCATCATCTGTAACGAAAACTTCGCCGTGCTGATAAGGGTTCATTGTACCCGGGTCAATATTCAGGTATGGATCAAATTTCTGCATTGTAACGAAATAACCGCGGGACTTCAGAAGTCTTCCAAGAGAAGCCGCTGTGATACCCTTGCCTAAACCGGATACGACGCCGCCTGTGACAAATACATATTTTACTGCCATAATGAGCCTCCTTAGTATATGAAAAATAAAATATAAAGTTTACATTTGAAAAAAAGACAATCAATAACTAAGATATTATAGCGCACCTTTTCTTAAGAATCTACAAATTTTTGAAAAAAATTTAATTGGAAAAAACTGTAAAATTTCATCATGAAAAAGTGATTCTGAAAAAATAAAGAATTTGTGAAAAGTTTGGTTTGCTATTGATTTGATTTGAATATTTACTTATAATATAAAGGTGCATCCCGCAAAAGCAGCGGGAAATACATAGGATATGAATAAGCCTATAGGCAGGAGGATATATGGAAGATAAGAACATGAACAACAATCGTCCGGATCAGGATTCTGGGGGCAGCAATAACAAGAAGGATGATATGAACAAGAAGAGCCTTCTCGTTATGGTGGTCATTGCGGTGGCTGTGATGATCATTGCGCAGATTTTATCCGGCAAAATCACATCCGCTTCCCAGAAGGAAGTCACTTATACTGAGTTTATGCAGGATGTTCAGGACGGTAAGGTCACCAAGGTTGAGCTGGATTCCGATCGTATTTATTTTGAATTGAAGAATGATAAGTATGTCAAGTATTATACAGGCAATGTTCAGGATGAACGTATGTATGAAGAATTGGACAATGCCGGTGTGACATATTCCCGTAAGGTTGTTGACACAACAACGTATGTATTGAGCAGTATTTTGTCATTTGTGCTGCCGATGGTTCTGATGGTGGCAGTGATGATGATTTTTTACCGATACGCTTTCAAAGGCGGCGGTGGTGTCATGGGTGTCGGCAAGAGCAATGCCAAGCTCTATGTACAGAACAAGACAGGCGTCACATTCAAGGATGTGGCAGGTCAGGAGGAATCGAAGGAGTCGTTGAAGGAGATTGTAGATTTTCTTCATAATCCGGAGAAGTATACGAAGATTGGTGCAAAACTGCCTAAGGGTGCCCTTCTTGTGGGACCTCCCGGAACAGGTAAGACATTGCTTGCCAAGGCGGTTGCCGGTGAAGCCAATGTGCCTTTCTTCAGTCTTTCAGGTTCCGATTTCGTAGAGATGTTCGTGGGTGTCGGTGCGTCAAGAGTACGAGACCTTTTTAAGCAGGCACAGCAGAATGCACCGTGTATTATCTTTATCGATGAGCTGGATGCCATCGGCAAGAGCCGTGATTCAAGATTCGGCGGCAATGATGAGCGTGAGCAGACATTGAATCAGCTGCTGGCGGAGATGGATGGTTTTGATTCATCCAAGGGTATTATTATCCTTGCTGCAACAAACCGTCCGGAGATCCTGGATAAAGCGCTTCTTCGTCCGGGTCGTTTTGACCGCCGTATCATTGTGGAACGTCCGGATCTCAGAGGCCGTATTGATGTACTGAAAGTTCATGCGAAGAATGTCTGCATGGACGAAACAGTTGATTTCAAGGAAATCGCTCTGGCAACAAGCGGTGCAGTTGGTTCTGATCTGGCCAATATTATCAACGAAGCTGCTCTTATGGCAGTTCGCAACGGCCGGAATGCAGTTTCACAGTCTGATCTTTTTGAATCTGTAGAAGTGGTTATCGCCGGTAAAGCGAAGAAAGACCGTGTACTCAGTGCAGAGGAGAGAAAGATCGTTTCCTATCATGAAGTCGGTCATGCACTTGTGGCTGCCCTTCAGAAGAATACGGAACCGGTACAGAAGATTACAATTATCCCGCGTACAATGGGTGCATTGGGATATGTTATGCAGGTACCGGAGGAAGAGAAGTATCTGATGTCTGAGAAGCAGATCCGTGAGGAACTGGTGACAATGCTGGCCGGTCGTGCGGCAGAGAGTATTGTATTTGACAGTGTGACAACAGGCGCTTCCAATGATATTGAGCAGGTAACCAAACTGGCACGTGCCATGATTACTCAGTATGGTATGTCTGAGAAGTTCGGACTGATCGGTCTGACA
>JBNMJG010000279.1:0-2526 GCA_050873705.1 Coprococcus sp.
AGACTGGATGGTTCAGCAATCACTGACCATATTGCAACCATGGCCTGCAAGGCGGCAGTAAAGGGAAATAATAAATTATCCTTTAAAGAGGCTGATGCTCTGATCGAGCAGCTGCTCCAGGCAAAGAATCCATATACATGTCCTCATGGACGTCCGACAATCATTTCGCTTTCAAAATACGAACTGGAGAAGAAATTTAAGCGAATTCAATCATAGAATGGGAGAATGAAACATGAAAGAGCCATTGATTGTACTGACCGGGCCGACGGCTTCCGGCAAAACAGCGCTTTCCATTGAACTGGCAAAAGCCATCGGCGGGGAGATTATTTCTGCAGATTCTATGCAGGTTTACAGACAGATGGATATCGGAACAGCCAAGATCCGGCCGGAAGAGATGGAAGGAATCCCGCATTATCTTGTGGACGTGCTGGAACCGGATGATCCTTTTAATGTTGTTGTTTTCCAGCAGATGGCTAAAGCGGCGATGAAAAAGATCAGAGAAAACGGACATATTCCGATCATTGTGGGCGGCACGGGATTTTATATTCAGGCTATTTTAAATGATATTGACTTTAAAGAGAATGAAGATGACGGTTACAGAAGTCATCTGGAAGCAATGGCAGCAAGTGACGGCGGGCCGGAAAGGCTTTATGAGATGTTAAGGGAAGTGGATCCGGAATCCACAGAGAAGATCCACGGTCACAACACCAAGCGGGTCATCCGGGCACTGGAATATTTTCATCAGACCGGACAGAAGATTTCTGAGCACAATGAACAGGAATCCAGAAAAGAATCACCTTATAATTTTGCGTACTTTGTGTTGAACCGGCCGAGGGAGATTTTGTATGAGCGAATCGATCAACGTGTGGATCAGATGATGGAAGAGGGCCTTGTCCAAGAAGTGCAAAAGCTAAAAGACAGGGGATATGACAGAAGTCTTGTTTCAATGCAGGGACTTGGCTATAAGGAAATCCTGGCTTACCTTGACGGGGAGTTATCCCTTGAGGAGGCTGTTTATATATTAAAGCGCGATACAAGACATTTTGCCAAGCGTCAGCTGACCTGGTTTAAAAGAGAGCGGGAAGTTTTGTGGCTTGATCAGTCACAATATGACTCTCAGGATGCTATACTGGCGGATATGATACACATCCTTCGCCAAAAAGGCATAATAGACTGAGCTTGTAACATATAATAGGAAAGACATAACAGATATGACAGGGCATATTTGCGGCCTTGTATCAGATCACAACAATAAAGGAGAAAAAAATGACAAAGGATAAGATAGAAAATGAATTAAAAGGACTGTATGAGCATCTTCATCTTGATGAGGATGTGTATAATTACTGCAGTCAGATTGAGAAATCTTTAAAAGAACGTTTCGAGGCGATTGAGCAGGTGGCGGAATACAACCAGCTGAAAGTGATCAATGCCATGCAGAAAAACAGAGTCAGCGAAAGACATTTTGCGGGAACAACAGGTTATGGCTATGATGATGATGGACGAGATACCCTTGAAAAAGTCTATGCGGATATTTTTCATACAGAAGATGCACTTGTACGTCCGCATATCACATGCGGCACACATGCGCTGACAGTGGCTCTTTCTGGCAATTTAAGACCGGGAGATGAACTTTTGTCGCCTGTGGGCAAGCCTTATGATACACTTGAGGGTGTCATCGGCATCCGACCGGAGGTGGGGTCTCTGGCAGAGTATGGGGTGACTTACCGTCAGGTGGAACTTCTGGAGGACGGTACCTTTGATTATCCGGCCATTGAAAAAGCCATCAATGAGAAAACAAAACTGGTAACGATCCAGCGATCCAAAGGCTATTTGCCTCGGCCGACTTTTTCTGTACAGCAGATCGGCGAACTCATCAGCTTTGTTAGGAAGATCAAGCCGGATGTGATCTGCATGGTGGATAACTGTTATGGTGAGTTTGTAGAGACGATCGAACCATCTGATGTGGGTGCAGATATGTGCGTCGGATCCCTCATCAAGAATCCCGGCGGCGGACTTGCCCCAAGCGGCGGCTATATTGTCGGACGCAAAGACTGTGTAGAAAGAGCAGCGTATCGTCTGACAGCACCGGGTCTTGGCAAAGAACTGGGTGCAAATCTCGGTGTGAATCGCTCACTTTATCAGGGACTTTTCCTGGCACCTCAGGTAACTGCTTCCGCGCTGAAATCAGCCATCTTTGCAGCCAATATCTATGAAAGCCTCGGATTTAAGGTTGTTCCGAACAGTACAGAATCCAGACATGATATTATCCAGGCCGTCGTACCGGGTACAGCAGAAGGGGTTATTGCATTTTGCAAAGGTATCCAGGCAGCTGCTCCTGTGGACAGCTATGTGACGCCGGAACCATGGGCGATGCCGGGCTATGACTGTGATGTCATTATGGCAGCAGGTGCTTTTATCTCCGGTTCTTCCATTGAACTGAGTGCCGATGGTCCGATTAAACCGCCGTATGCTGTTTATTTCTCCAGGGGGGTCTGACATGGCATCATGGAAAGTTTGGTATTATGA
>JBNMJG010000280.1:0-2518 GCA_050873705.1 Coprococcus sp.
CTGTAAATAGGATTTTCCTTCATACAGCATATAACCCCATTCCGGTGTCGGCGGCTGTGAAGCCAGACCGAGAAACGACAGACCGGCCAGAGCCAGCATCATGCCGCCCACATCCAGGGTTGCCATAATCACCACTTGTGGAACGATATTCGGCAGTACATACCGGAACAGAATACCTGCTGTACCGACACCGCCGAATCTTGCTTCAGTGATATAGTCTTTCGTTCTGATCACTGATGAGAGGCCTCTGGCCATTCTTGCATACTTGGTCCACCAGACAAATGACAATGCAATCACTGTATTTAAAAGTCCCGGTCCCATCATTCCCACAATAGCAATGGCAAAAACCGTATCCGGGAATGCCAGAAGGATATCCGTCAGACGCATGATCACTGTATCAAGAAATCCGCCGAAGAATCCCGATATAATGCCGATCACCGTCCCCAGTACGGATACGATGGCGATCATGATAAACGTCAGTATAAAAGAATTGCCTGCGCCGTACAAGATTCTTGACAGCACATCTCTTCCCACATTGTCCGTACCAAACAGATGACTGCTGCTCGGTGCGGATAACTTAGCCGCATAATCGGTCTCAAGAGGATCATACGGTGCAAAATACTTACCGAAAAAAGCAATAAAAAGCACAACTGCCACTGCTGCAAGACAACAGTAAAAACGCAGCCATTTGCCTTTCTCGGTCTTTGCCGGTCTGAACCATGATTTTCTCAGTTCAGATTTTTTCTTTCTCAGGCGGACTTTCGTTTCTTCACTCATTTTAATCCACCCGCTTTCTCAGTCGGATCTGAGGGTCCAGACATCTGTAAGCGATATCCACGATCAGATTCACTGTGACATAGATAAGTGCCATCCAGATGACATAGCCCTGGATCAGCGAATAATCTCTGACACGGATGGCTTCCACAACCATATTGCCGATCCCCTGCCAGGAAAAAATCGTTTCAATAATCGCCGCACCGCCAAGCAGATGTCCCACTGACAAGCCAAGCAATGTAATGATCGGCAGAATAGCATTCGGCAGTACATGTCCCCAGATGATCCTGCGCTCCGGTATGCCTCTGGCTCTCGCACCGATCACATAATTGGCATTCAGTTCCTCCAGAAGTGCCGTACGGATCTGTCTGGCATAACTGGAGATCATCGGAATTGTCAGGGTAGCAACCGGAAGGATCATTCCCTGGATCGAATCCGTACTGACAACCTTAAACCATCCCAGGCGAACTGCAAATATATACATCAGCAAAAGTGCCAGCCAGAAATTCGGCATAGAGACACCGAAAAATGACAGGAAACGTATGATATAATCCGCCGCTTTATTCTTCTTGACCGCTGAAATGACACCCAGCGGAAAAGAGATCAAAACCACAACAACAAGAGAAACACCTGCCAGCTTCAAAGTCATCGGCAGTTTCTTGGTCATCTGCGCCAGTACAGATTCACCAAACTTGGATGATTCCCCCAGATCGCCATGCAGGACATTGCCGAGCCATCGGCCGTACTGGACGATCACCGGATCATTCAGTCCCATTTCTTCCCTTGTCTTTTCAAGCAGCTCTGCTGACGGCATCATGCCCATAGAAACATATTTCATCTCCGCCGCGTCACTGGGTGCTGCCTGGGTGATCATAAAGGTCAGAAACGTGACCCCCAGAAGGACGACCACAAGCTGTACCAGTCTTTTTAATATGTATTTGACCATTCCATGTCACCTACTTAACAGCGTAAATCATAAAATGATCGATAACCTGATGCGCTTTGCCATGCTCATCCTCAAAAGTACTTCTGTCTACTTCTGTCTCCAGATGCTTAACCCCCATCTCAAGCAGCAAATTGATATCCCACTGCGGACGCTTTTCCCTGCTGAGGGGCAGATCTCTCGCTACATTGTTGATAATATTCACATCCACATTCTCGATATATTTATGTTCATCACCATGATGGATCTGTCGGATCTCATATTCCTGACGATATTCATCATCATAGTAATGCAGATAATAATTGCCGTCATAGTTCAGAATACAGCCGCCCTTTTTCAACACACGCAGCCATTCCTTATATGCCTTTTCCGGATGCTCCAGATTCCATGTCAGATTCCTCGTGACGATCATATCAAAAGTTTCATCCTCAAAAGGCAGGTTCTGGGCATCTCCCTGGACAAATTCTGCTGTCACGCCGACAGAAGCCGCGTTCTGCTTTGCCTGACCCAACATCCCGTCAGAATAATCAAATGCGGTCATCTGACAGCCTCTCTGACCAAGCAGCATTGTAAAAAAGCCCGGTCCGCATCCGAGATCCAGCACCTTCGGATTATCCGCCTTCGGAAGGTATCTGTCCAACAGTGTCTTCCAGTAAGCGCCTTCTTTCTGTGCATCTTCCATTTCTTCCATCACAGATTTGGAATAACCGTCCGCACGTGTATTCCAATAAGATCTGATTGTCTCAAGCTGTTCCATATGTCTTCTCTCCATTCTGTTTTTCGGCAAAAAGAGCGAAAAAA
>JBNMJG010000281.1:0-2511 GCA_050873705.1 Coprococcus sp.
GTAGGCTTCCTGGTTATTTTCTGAGAACAGCTGGATCCATCCGGCGTCACGGGCACCCATGGCATCAGAGTGGTCACAGTTGATGTTGATCGGTCCGGAGAGAGCACGGTTGACAAGAGCCAGAGCCAGCGGCAGTCTGTCGGAGGCTGCCACATAAAGCATTTCCCACATATAGGCAAGACCGCAGGAGGAAGTAGCTGTCATGGCACGGGCACCGGCAGCGGAGGCGCCGATGGTGGCACTCATAGCGCTGTGTTCACTTTCTACGGGAACAAAAACAGAATCAACTTTGCCATTGGCAACATAGCTGGAGAAATACTGAGGGATTTCTGTTGATGGCGTAATCGGAAAGGCTGCGACAACGTCAGGATTAATCTGGCGCATGGCAGTTGCAATCGCTTCATTACCGGATAATCTTTCTCTGATTGACATTATTCGTCACCTTCTTTCATGGTGATGGCACCGAATGGACATACTTTGGCACAGATACCGCAGCCCTTGCAGTGCATCAGGTCAAAATCTTCACGTTTCTGGTTTTTGACAGGAATGGAGGAATCCGGACAAACCGGCACGCACATCAGACATTGTCTGCATTTGCCCATATCCAGAACCGGTACATTGACACGCCATTCACCTGTATTGAATTCAGGAGCTGTGGCACCGCCTGTTACAACAGCACCGGGATTCAGATCCTGCCATGTAACATCAATATCCTGTTTTCTGATATCAGTTTTCATACTCAATGTACCTCCTTTAAAGCAATTTCCAATGCTTTCATATTGCCGTCAATAACGGATGGCTTGGAAGCAAATTTATGGGCATAGGATTTGCGCATATTTTCCAGAAAGGCATTTTCCTCCATAACGCCGGTAATCTTGACAACGGCTGCCAGCATCGGAGAATTCGGAAAATATTTGCCCAGAGTTTCAATGGAAATCTTTCGGGCGTCAATGGTATAAGTATGACCGTGATAGCCTTTTTCTGCAAGAAGCGGTTTTAATTCATCGCTGCTTTTATGGGAGTTGATGATGATCGCACCGCCTTCCTTGATACCGGCAGTAACATCGACACTTTCAATTAAAGATTCATCGACAACAACCACGTAATCTGGTTCATAGATATTGGAATGAACGCGGATCGGATTACGACTTAAACGATTATAAGCAGTAATGGGAGCTCCCATTCTTTCAGGACCGTATTCAGGGAAGCCCTGAACATAAAGACCATTATTGAAAGCAACATCAGCCAGCAGGAGGGCAGCCGTTTTGGCACCCTGACCGCCGCGGCCATGCCATCTGATTTCAATTAAATCCTTCATTTTCTTACCTCCTTTGATTTGTAAAAAATCCCCAAAAATGATTTCTATAAAGGATAAGACGCTTCAGATATCCAGCGGAATATCCAAGCGCCTTATCTGATAGGCGTTCAAAGTGAACGCATTGAAATGCGGGTTGTTAAAGGACAACAGCCAGCAGATAGGACATAATACATACGATGATACCTAATACAATACAGATACCAACAGTCTTTGACATGATCTTGCCGTCAGAGCCTTCAAGGCCGATCGCTGCAACACCGATGGCGATACTCTGAGGAGAGATCAGTTTGCCGATACCGCCGCCTGCCAGGTTGGCTGCAACCAGCATAACAGGGTTGGCACCGATAAGTTCAGCAACTTCATACTGCATCTTGGCAAATAATACACCGGAAGATGTTGTGGAACCTGTTACGAATGTACCGAGGATACCGCAGATTGGTGCGAACAATGGGAAAATAGATCCGGTAAGATCAGCAAGCAGAGTTGCGATGGCTGTTGTCATACCGCTGTAGCCCATAACTTTGGCAAGTGCGATGATGGCAATAACAGTAACCATGGCTTTCCACATGTTCTTTAATGTCTGTCCAAGGGTTGAAATCATTTCACCGATACTCATATGCTGGGCAAAACCTCCGATGATGCCGGCAAGCAGGATCAGGGTTCCGGCATTGCCGATCCATGCCAGCTTGATGGTAGCGGCACCTTCACCGGCATATACAGAGAAAGCTGTTGAAAACTTGCCGAGGAAGGCGTTGATCGGCGGAACAAGCTTGGATGTACCAAGCAGGAAAACGAGCATCAGGATATAAGGAAGCACAGCGGCACCCATACCGAATTTAACATCAGAAGCTGCTTCGTCACTGGCTTCGATCATATAAGCAGGATCTGTTGTTGGCGGCATTTTCTTTGCAAAAACAACCAGAACGATCAGACAGATTACACAGCCGATAAGGTCAACAAATTCTGCACCTACAAAGTTACCAACGATGGCTGCAGGGATGATATAAGAAAGAGCAGCAACGATGGTGAAAGGAATCATGCCTTCAAAAGGTTTCTTGGAACCGCAGGCTTTACCGGTCATCCATACGATGATGAATGGAACGATAATGGCCGGAATGATCAGCATGTTGATGGCAGGACCGGATAAAAGAGCTGCATCAAGACCAACAGCGCCGGCTGCGGATGTTGTAGGA
>JBNMJG010000282.1:0-2509 GCA_050873705.1 Coprococcus sp.
GTTTAAAGCCTTCTGAACTGATATTGTCTGACAGCCTGCGGTCAAGTACTTCAAATATAGAATTAAAAGGAGCAATACAGCACAGGTGCTTATAATGCGGCTGGTTCTTAGGCGGTGTTTTTTACCGCCTTATGTACCACTGCCAGCATTATCGCAGTGCAAACGTGCCTGTGCTGCATTGCTCCTTTTTAATTCTATGATGACACGCTTCATCCGCAGGCTTCTCAGTCAAGCAGATTTTTAAACTTCCATGTCTCCGCGGATGTCTCTCGTCGGAGGGTCCACAGGATAGTTTCCTGTAAAGCAGGCGTCGCAATATTCAAGATCTTTGACCATTTCGTTCATTCGGTCACAGTCCAGATAACCCAGAGAGTCTGCACCGAGAAGCTGTCTGATTTCATCGATGGTATGATGATTGGCGATCAGCTGGTCACCGCTTGGAATATCTGTTCCGAAGTAACATGGGAACTTAAATGGCGGTGAGCTGATGCGCACATGCACTTCTGTGGCACCTGCGTTTCTCAGCATGGTGACGATGTTCGCACTGGTCGTTCCCCTGACAATGGAGTCATCCACCATGATGATACGTTTGCCCTTAACATTCTCCTTCAGAACGTTCAGTTTAATCTTAACGCTCTGTTCACGCATGCTCTGTTTTGGCTTGATAAATGTACGGCCGACGTAAGTGTTCTTGACAAAGGCCTGTCCGTACGGAATGCCGGATTCCAGAGAATAGCCCATAGCTGCGGCATTGCCGGATTCCGGTACACCCACAACCATATCCGCTTCTACCGGATGGCTCTGGGCAAGGATTCTGCCTGCCATGATTCTGGATGCAAAGACAGATACACCGTCAATGACGCTGTCCGGTCTTGCAAAGTAAATATATTCAAAAATACATCTGGCCGGTTTGAACATATTGCAGTACTGACGATTGGATTTCACGCCGTCTTCTGTAATAGTAATGATCTCACCGGGTTCCAGATCTCTGATAAATTCAGCGCCGACGGTATCCAGCGCACATGTCTCAGATGCCACCACATAAGTATCATCCCGCTTGCCGAGACAGAGCGGCTTAAAACCGAATGGATCTCTGGCTGCCGTAATCTTTCTAGGGCTCATAACAAGCAGTGAGTAAGCGCCTTTGATATACTGCATAGCTTTCGCCACGGCTTCTTCAACAGAACGGCTTGTCACACGCTCTTTGGCTACCAGATAGGCAATGACCTCTGAATCAATGGTTGTCTGGAAAATGGCACCGTTTTTCTCAAGTTCTTCTCTCAGATCAACGGCGTTGACCAGATTGCCGTTATGTACAATGGCCAGTGTACCTTTAATGTACTTTGTAACCAGCGGCTGTGCATTGGCACGAACACTGCTGCCTGCTGTCGAATAACGCACATGGCCTACAGCAATATCACCATGAAGCTTGTCCAGATTCTCCGGTGTAAAGACCTCACTGACTAGTCCCATGTCTTTATAGTATCGGATATCACGGTTCTCACTGACTGCGATGCCGCAGCTTTCCTGCCCGCGATGCTGCAGAGAAAAAAGACCGTAATATACCCAATTGGCAATATCTTCACCCTTCAGATTGTAAGCGCCGAAGACGCCGCATTCTTCGTGAAGTTCATCTTTTATATCTGTACCGCATTCACTGCGGCCTTTATTCTGAAGCTGCTTTTCCACAATGTCCTCCTGATCCGCTGACTTATGCCAGACCGATTCTTCTGTAAATCTCCTCGTAAGCTTCCTCTACATGACCAAGGTCTCTTCTGAAACGGTCTTTGTCAAGCTTCTCATGTGTCTCGCTGTCCCAGAAGCGGCATGTATCCGGTGAAATCTCATCGGCAAGGATGATCTGTCCTTTGTAACGGCCAAACTCTACCTTGAAATCAATGAGATCAACCTTGATGCTCTTGAAATAATCTACCAGAATCTCATTGATCTTAAATACAAGTTCTGTAATCTTATTGATTTCTTCTCTTGTAGCTGCACCAATGGCAACGGCATAGTAGTCATTGATCATCGGATCGCCCAGTTCATCATTCTTGTAGGAGAACTCCAGTGTAGGGCTTAACAGTTTGAAGCCTTCTTCAATACCAAGCTTCTTGGAAAAACTGCCTGCAGCAACATTTCTTACAATAACCTCAAGCGGAACGATCTCAACTTTCTTCACTGCTGTCTCTCTGTCGCTGAGTTCCTCAATATAATGAGTCGGGATTCCCTTCTCTTCCAGCATTCTGAAAATATGATTCGTCATGCGGTTATTCACAACACCCTTGCCGACAATCGTACCTTTCTTCACGCCGTTGAATGCTGTTGCATCATCTTTGTAGTCCACGATCAAAACATCCGGATTCTCTGTTGTGTAAACCTTCTTTGCTTTACCTTCGTATAACAATTCTTTCTTTTCCATGATTGCCTCCATCTTCCGCATTGTGGTTAAATTGAATGATAAATAAATGAATTAGAAACATTTATAAAAGCTACTTATAAATAGTGCTTA
>JBNMJG010000283.1:0-2475 GCA_050873705.1 Coprococcus sp.
GCTGGAAACCATTGAACGTGAAAATCTGGATGTAACTATTTTAATGGGAACAGCTGCAGAGCATTTACTTTTGGATGAAAACGGTGCGATTAAAGGTATTATGGCAGCCGATGAAGGCGGCCAGGTGAAGATCAACTGTCAGGCAGTGATGCTGGCCTGCGGCGGATTCGGACAGAACGATGAACTGCTGAAAAAATATTGCCATGTGGATTTCTTCAGCGGCTATCCGATGCATCGTTACTCCGTACCTGGGGATACAGGTGATGCCATTGCCATGATGGCGGAGCTTGGTGAGCATCCGGATCCGGATCGTATGTTTGTATCCATCTGGGGTCCTCGTCATCATCCATTCCACAATTCCATCGCGGATTATGCGCAGGAAGGTGAATTCCCTGAAATCAATCTCAATGGACGCAGATGGTATGATGAGAGCGAAGGTATTTTCCATGGTATTGACAAGATTTATCAGCAGCCGGAACATATTTCCTATACAATTTTACCTTACAAACAGGTTAAAGCGGTTGCAGAGCGTTTCATGAATAATCCGGCCATGATCAACAGAAGAAAATATTTTGAGACATGGGAGCAGGATCTGGATCATGAAGCAACATTGGATACACCGGTTAAGAAAGCGGATACCCTTTATGAGTTAGCAGAAAAAATGAATGTCGATCCTGAAACATTTGTCAATGAAATGACACGTTACAGTCATTTCTGTGAGACAGGTGTGGATGAAGATTTCCATAAAGATGCGCGTTTCCTGAAACCATTCCCGTTAAATGAGGGACCTTACTACGCTGTTTTTGGTGAGTGTTTCTCTGAAGCAGCAATGGGCGGCGTAACAGTCAATGATCAGTGCGAAGTAATGCGTGCAGACGGCAGTCATATCCCTGGTCTCTATGCCGGCGGTGACTGTACATCTTCTATGCATCGTAAAGGTAAACTTGCACCAATCTCCGAATTAACATGGGCTGTTGCATCTAATTATATTGCCGGCGGCAATATGGTGACTTACATCAATGATAAGGAAACGAAGGAGGCATAAAAGATGTTATTACCAGATAATAGTGAATATAAGCCAGTGGAACATCCGAACATGGCACCGACATGCACAGCCAATGGTCATTTGAGCGTGAAAGAACGTCTGGGATCCTATGATGAAATTGACCAGACTTATACAGAGGAAGAAGCACTGGAAGAAGCATCCAGATGTCTGTATTGTCCGACACATTGGTGTCAGAAAGCCTGCCCGGCAGGGGTTCCAGTTGCGGATTTTATTGCAAAGATCCGTGAAAAAGATTATGAAGGGGCATATGCGTTGATCCATACAGCTTCTTCACTGCCGGAAATGTGTTCAAGACTGTGCCCTCAGGAAAAGCAGTGCCAGTCTAACTGTACAAGAAGTATCTGTTCAGAATCTGTTGCCATCGGCAAACTTGAGCGTTTTGTTGCTGACTGGCATCAGGCACATGCGACAGCTGAAAAGACAGAGAAAAACGGCAAGAAGATAGCCGTTATCGGGGCCGGTCCCGGCGGACTTGCAGCGGCACAGAGATTGAATGAAAAGGGCTATGCAGTAACAGTCTATGACCGTGAATCTCAGGCAGGCGGTCTGCTTTGCTATGGTATTCCAAATATGAAGCTCAAAAAATCTGTCTTGGATCAGAAGATTGAGACGATGAAAGAACAGGGAATCTTGTTTGAAAATAATACAGAAGTGGATGTTGTGCTTGCAAAACAGCTGAAAGCAACAGCGGATGCCGTTGTAATTGCAGTTGGTGCCGGTGAGACAAGAAAACCGGTGATAGAAGGTGCGGACAATGCAAAAGGTGTTCATTATGCCGTTGACTATCTGGCCTCCAATACATGGTCATTGATTCATTCCAACATGGAAGATCAGGCTAACATTTCCGCAGAAGGGAAAAATGTTGTTATCATCGGCGGCGGTGATACCGGCAATGACTGTGTCGGCATGGCACTGAGAAATGGCTGTCAATCGGTTGTTCAGATTGAAATGATGCCGGAGCGAGTTGGAAAGGATCATATATGGTATCCTTATCCGGTTCATTTACCTGAGACAAGATTTGACTGCAGCCAGGAAGAATATATGACCGTTTTTTGTAAGGATCCGCATCGTTATGCATCAACTGTCACAGCCGTGAAAACAAACGCAGACGGGGCGATCACAGCCGTGACTGTGATGAAGATGGAACCGAAGATGAGCGAAAGCGGACGTGTGATGATGCAGATTATTCCGGGAACAGAGGAAGAACTGCCTTGTGAAATGCTGATCATTGCAGCTGGCTTCACAGGGCCGGAAAAACAGATCAAAGAAGCGTTTGAAGCGGAATTCAGCAAAGGCAGTTATCAGACAACCGTTGAAAATGTATTTGCCTGCGGGGACTGCCGTACAGGTCAGTCATTGGTTGTCAAAGCCATGGTGGATGGACAGAAATGTGCAGAAGCAGTGGCTGA
>JBNMJG010000284.1:0-2458 GCA_050873705.1 Coprococcus sp.
CCGCAGCACTGTTTGTATTTCTTGCCGCTTCCGCATGGGCATGGATCATTACGTCCGATCTTCTTGCCTTTAACAACAGTCATGGATTTCTTCTGAGCTTTGTAAAGTTCTTTTCTGCGTTCTTCTGTCAGAAGGGCATCCCACTGAGGCAGGTTGTAAAGCCAGTCAGCCTTTGCAGCAACCATGTTGTAGTACAGTTTCTCAAGGTCGATATCAACAGTTACTTCTGATTCAGCAACGATTGTATCAACCGGGTTTGGTGTCTTTAAGCTTTCGTTGATACCATCAAGGAAACCGCCGAAACGAACAACATCCATGCCGTATTTCTCAGCCAGTTCAGCAACAGTGCCTTTCTCAACTTCAACAGGTTCTGTCAGCATCTTCTCGTAAACTGCCTTTTCCTGCATATAGTAATCTGTCCAGAACTTCTGTGCTGTTGCCTGATCTGTATTGTACTGGTTTGCAAGTACTTCCCAATCTTCCATTAAACTCATGTTATTCACCTTATCCTTTATTTTATAAAATTTAATTACAACTTCTGTGTCCTGTTAAAAAAAGAAACAGGACACACCTTATCAAATTATAAAAGATGTGTCCTGTTTTGTCAAATCATTTATCTCACAGTTGTTATCTGAAATTTTTGTTTTCAGCGGCAGCATAAGCGGCTTCAAAAAAATATTCCTGGGAATTCAGCGGTGCATTTTCTTCCGGTGTCAGGCAGATATAGGTGCCGTCCGGACGCTGCTCTCTTGCTTTGACATTGTCGCTGAGCATGGTAATAAACATTTCCTGTATGCGGGCTTTTAAGTCAACATCATCAATAGGCGCTGCGACTTCTACCCGGCGGGTTGTGTTGCGGGTCATAAAGTCAGCTGAGGCGATATAAACTTTTGAACGCTCTTCCGTACCGAAAATATAAATTCTGGAGTGTTCCAGATAGCGGCCCACGATACTGATAACGCGGATATTGTCGGTAAAACCTTCGATACCGGAACGAAGACAGTTAATACCGCGGATCACCATATCGATCTTAACACCGGCCTGAGAGGCTTCGATGAGTTTTTCAATGATTTTTTTGTCCGTCAGAGAATTGATCTTAATGCCGATATAGCCTTCCTGACCGGCTTTGGCCAGGAAAATTTCATGGTCGATCATCTCCAGAACCGGCTTTTGGAGACATTTTGGCGCTACAAGCAGATGCTCTGTCTGATCGACAACTGTGCCCAGGGACAAAGCCTGAAAGATTTTGGAGGCTTCCATACCGATTTCGGGACGTGCTGTCATCAGCGAAAGATCCGTATAGAGCTTGGCTGTCTTCTCATTGTAATTGCCGGTACCGATCTGGGTGATGTATTCAATGCCCTGATCTGTTTTGCGGGTGATCAGACAGAGTTTGGAGTGGACTTTAAGACCATCCAGGCCATAGATCACATGACATCCGGCATCTTCTAACTGTCTGGACCATTCGATATTATTTTCCTCGTCAAAGCGGGCCTTTAATTCCACAAGGACATCCACCTGCTTGCCGTTTTCAGCTGCTTCAATCAGCGCTTCCACCACTTTGCTGTGACGTGCCAGGCGGTAAAGGGTCATTTTGATAGAGACAACATCCGGATCGTATGCTGCTTCATGAAGCATATTGAGAAACGGACGGATCTGTTCATATGGAAAGGAAAGCAGTACATCATGTTTGATGATCTGAGGAATCAGAGGTTCCTGATCATTGAGCATCGGGGACTTCTGGGGAACCCGCTTCGGATAGAAAAGATCCGGTTTATGACGCAGAGTATCCTGAATCGTTGAGAAAAAGGACATATCCATCGGAATCTGGCAGTAAAATGCCTGATGTCTTTCAAGACCAAGCTGACTGCAGAGTCTGTCCAGGATCGGGCCATCCAGTTTGCGTGTATATTCAAGGCGGACCGGTGTCAATTTCTTTCTTCTCTTGATAATATCAACCATGTGCTCACGATAATCCAGATCTTCATCATAGATGCTGTCAGCATCGATATCAGCGTTTCTGGTGACGCGGATCAGGGACTTTTCGCCGATCCGGTAATTTGGGAAAATTTGAGGAAGAAAATGAAGGATTAATTCTTCAGCCAGTATATAGCTGTCTTTTCTGCCGGGAATTTGGATAAGCCGGTCAAAGACACCGGTATTGCATGGAACGATACCGATTTTATTTTTGTCATTTTTAGTTTCAAGGACGGCCAGTGCATAGATTGCCTTATTATTCAGGAAAGGAAAAGACTGTTTTTTGCCCACAACAAAGGCGGACAATAACGGCAGCATCTCCTGTTCAAAATAGAGACGCAGATCGGTTTCTTCCTGCTCGTTGATCATCTGAAAATTAATCAGATGGATCTGTTCATCTTCCAGATCATCCATCAAAGTACTGTATATTCGGTCTGTAGTCCGCATCAGGCGCGTGACACGATGAAGAATCGCCTGGATC
>JBNMJG010000285.1:0-2448 GCA_050873705.1 Coprococcus sp.
AGCCAGGGGGCAGTGATCAGCTTTATCATGGCCTATTCCGGTTATTTTCACCTTGGCTCCGATGAGATCATCGGCAATCAGACACCATTTTTCTTTGATGCCTCTGCCAAGGATCTCTATCTCATGATGTATACCGGTGCCACCTTGGAAGTGCTGCCGTCGGAGATGTTTATTTTCCCGGTTACTCTGATCGAATACATGAATGAACGCAAAGTTTCTTATGTGTGCTGGGTACCGACAGCCCTTGCTATTGTAACACAGATGAATACATTCAAGAAGGTCCTGCCTGAGACACTGAAGAAAGTTTTCTTCGTGGGAGAAGTATTTCCGACCAAACAGCTGCATAAATGGCTGACAACATTGCCGGATATCCAATACGTGAACCTGTACGGTTCTTCTGAACTGGCGGGTATCTGCTGTTATTATGAACTTCCGAATGCCGATCATCAGCCGGATATTCTGCCCATCGGCAAACCACTGCCGAATTGCAAAGTCCTTTTGCTGCGCGACGGAGCCTTCATCAATCCGAAAGAATACACGCCTTCCGAGGATGAGGATGCCGGCATCGGTGAAATCTGTGTCATCGGCGATTCACTTGCTCTGGAATATTACCATGATCCGGAGAAAACAGCGAAAACATTTACAGCGCTGACCCTTCCGGACGGAACAAAAGTCAGAGCGCTTATGACCGGGGATCTGGCCAGATATGATGCTGAAGGAAATCTTGTCTTCGTCTCAAGAAAGGATTTCCAGATCAAGCATATGGGCCGTCGTATTGAACTTGGTGAAATTGAGTCTGTGGCAGATACACTTCCGGAGATTCAGAGATGCTGCTGTCTTTACAATGAGAAGCGCAAACTGATCCACTTATTCTGTGAACTGATCCCGGGATGTGACTGGGACGGAAGAGCAGTACAGCACGCCATGAGAGGCAAAATCTCTGACTATATGCTGCCGACAAGAATCACTGTTCTTGACGCAATGCCATTTAATGCCAACGGCAAAATCGACAGGAACAAACTGAAAACTATGTTATAAAATTTTATTTACAAAAAGCCTGCACATACAATGCAGGGCTCAATGAAAGAAAGAGGTAAGTTACAATGGAAGAATTACTTGAAATACTGAATGATATCAACCCTGATGTGGACTATTCCAAAGAGAAAAATCTCATCGACGGCAAAGTCTATGACTCCTTCAGCATCATTACACTTGTTTCCAACATTTCCGAAGAATTTGATATTGAGATCGGACCGGAATATCTGGTGCCTGAAAACTTCAACAGTGCTGAGGCAATGTGGAAAATGATCCAGAAGATCCAGGAAGATGAGGACTAATTTTATATGGATCTTCTGACACTCGGTTTCCTTTTATTCTGTATTGTATTGGTCATCATCTATTATCTGGTGCCGAAAGCAATGCAGTGGTGGGTACTGCTTGCAGCAAGTTTATATTTTTATGCCATGTCCGGCATCAAAAATATGATCTATGTGCTCATTACCGCATTGTCAACCTATGCGGCCACGCGCATGATACAGTCTTTAACAGACCGCCAGAAAGAATGGATCAAAGCCAACAAAAAGACAACCAGTAAAGAAGAACGGGCAGCCTATAAGGCGCATATTCAGGCAAAACGCCGTGCAATCCTTGTGGCTGCTCTTTTGCTGAATTTCGGTATTCTCTGCACATTCAAGTATCTGCATTTCCTGATTGCACAGATCAATACCGTTATTTCTTCTTTCGGTGCGTCACCTATTAACGACACATTAAAACTGATCATCCCTCTTGGTATTTCCTTTTACACTTTCCAGACAATGGGATACCTTGTGGACGTCTACTGGAATAAATATCCGGCAGAAAAGAATTTTGGCAGGGTTCTTCTGTTTGTTTCATTTTTTCCTCAGATGACACAGGGACCGATCAGTAATTTCAAAGACCTGACAACAGAACTTTTCAAAGAACATACATTTACTTATCATCATTTTTCATGGGGTGCCCAGAGAATGTTCTGGGGCTTCTTTAAGAAAATGGTTGTTGCCAATGTATTATCCGCCTATGTGCAGGATGTATTTGCCAACTATGCCTCATACTCAGGCATTACAACCCTCATCGGTGCATTTATGTACAGTATCCAGATTTATGCCGATTTCTCCGGTTACATGGATATGATGTGCGGTTTCTGTGAAGTGCTGGATATCCGTCTCACAGAGAACTTTGAGCGTCCGTATTTCTCAAAATCTATTGCAGAATACTGGAGAAGATGGCACAGCAGTCTCGGTGCCTGGTTCAAAACCTATGTCTATTATCCGATGGCGATGGTCAAATGGAACCAGAAGCTCGGCCGATGGTCCAAGCAGAAACTCGGCAAAACATTCGGTCAGACTGTCCCGGCCTCTGTTGCCCTTGTTGTTGTATGGCTGACAACCGGTTTATGGCATGGGGCCAGCT
>JBNMJG010000286.1:0-2434 GCA_050873705.1 Coprococcus sp.
AAAAGAGCAACATGTGGTCTACAAAGTTACAGAATTTCATAAATATTTCATTTTCTGTATTATCCTCCAATATTGAATTACTTCTTACATACTTCACTCTTGAAATAGGACTTTTGCTCGCTCTCACATCCTTCTATTAGTATTATATGATTATCTGTATTTTTTATCAAGCTTATCCGTATTTTTTTTACGGCATAATATCGATAAATGTGTAAACTATCACAATATTGTTATTTTAAATTTATCTGAACAAAAAACCGCAGGCATACAATGTCAAATTCTCCATCGCACACCTGCGGGCTTATATTTATTTGATCATATTACTTCTGCCGACATCTGATTCATCTTCGCAATAAATTCTTCCACTGTCATGTTCAAATCACCAGCAGCCTCTTCCAAGGTGAGCTTGCCTTTTTTATAATATTTCACTGTTGCTCTGAGTTCACCAATATCGATTCCTTTATTCTCAATAACCGTACTCAAATTGCACATAAACCGCACCTCACTTTCCATTTCTGCTGTCATAGCAATGTTGTACTTTTCACTAAGAACCTTTTTCTTCTTATAACCATTCTACTTCTGATACTGACAGGCTATCGCTGTCTCCCACCAGTCTCTGTTATCCAGATACCATCGAATTGTCTTCTTAATACCGACTTGAAACTTAGTCTTCGGCAGCCATCCCAATTCATTATGAATCTTCGTTGGATTGATGGCATAACGAAGATCGTGCCCTTTGCGGTCTTCCACAAAGGTGATCAGACTTTCCGGTTTTCCAAGCTCCCGGCAGATCAATCTTACAATGTCGATGTTTCGCATCTCATTGTGCCCGCCGACATTGTAGACTTCTCCGGCACGCCCCTTACGCAAAATCAGATCGATCGCCCTGCAGTGATCATCCACATAAAGCCAGTCTCTGACATTCAGTCCCTGACCGAAAACAGGCAGTGCCTCATCCTCCAGTGCCTTAAAAATCATCCGCGGGATCAGCTTCTCCTGATGCTGATAAGGACCGTAATTATTAGAGCATCGGCTGATGGTCACCGGCAGTCCATAGGTCCGATGATAGGCCATCACCAGAAGATCTGCCGCCGCCTTGGAACTGCTGTAGGGCGAACTGGTCTTTAACGGTGTCTCCTCCGTAAAAAGAAGCTCCGGCCGATCCAATGGCAGATCACCATATACTTCATCTGTCGAAATCTGATGGAAACGGCGGATACCGTACTTCCTGCAGGCATCCATCAGTACAGAAGTTCCTACGATATTCGTCGTCAAAAAAATCTCCGGACTCTCAATGGAACGGTCTACATGAGATTCCGCTGCAAAATTCACCACTATATCCGGCTTTTCCTCTTCAAAAAGCCCCTCAATGCCATCCCGATCACAGATATCAAGACGGCAAAATCTGAAATTCGAACGATCCATCACCGGCTGCAGAGCTGCTATATTCCCTGCATAGGTGAGCTTGTCCACACAGATTACCCTGTCCTCAGGATAATGCTTCATCCAATAAAAAATAAAATTACTGCCAATAAAACCGGCACCGCCGGTAACTAATAAAGTCATTGATTTTTCCTATATCCTCTAATTTTTTATCAGTATAGCATATTCCCCTGCCCTTTTCCACCGTTCCTGCTTCATTCAAAATGAGCCGCATGGACTTCCGAATCCGGCCATCCATACAGCTCACTTCAACTTCCTTTTATAAAAAGCCGGTGCCTGCCGCCTAATAAAATAATCTAAGCTTTTATTTTTTCTTCTGCGCTCTTAACAATGGCCTTCTCGACTTTTTCCGCTGTTTCCTTGTCCTTTGCACTGACTGAAATATAGATCTTCAGTTTCGGTTCTGTACCGGAAGGACGCACCACGATGGAACAGTTATCCTCCAAAAGGAATTTCAGCACATCTGACTTCGGAAGCCCGTCAATGCCCGGCGCGTAATCCAGCAGCTTCACAACTTTCTTTCCGCCGAATTCTGTGATATTGCCGCTGAATTTTATGCTGCTGCCGGCTTCTCCTGCATTGCCCCGATTTTTTGTCACATTGCTGCCGCATTCAGAAACATTGCCCCGGAAGGCCTGCATAGTCACAATGGTTTTGACCATCACCGGATCCTCCGGCATTCTGCCGTGTCTGATCCGCTGGCTGCAGATGTAGTCCAGCAGCAGCAATCCCACCTGATTGCCTGTCAGAAGTTCATATTCTCCTGAATGGTTTCTCACTGCAATACCCACACGGTCACAGTCCGGATCTGTTGCCAGCAGAAGGTCTGCCACTGAAAGTTTGAGGTAGACATTCCTGGACTCAATGCTGTTCGGAGAAGTTGCTGGACGGTGGCGTATAAAGCTCACTTATTGCCAGATGTCGCTACATACCCACTTTTCCGGGCATAAAAAAAGAAGCCGCCGATTATTGACTAATCGACGACCTCAAA
>JBNMJG010000287.1:0-2434 GCA_050873705.1 Coprococcus sp.
ATTATTAGATCAGAACGGCAGCGAAGTATCCAGTTCCACATTGAATATTTCTCAATCAGATATCAGTGTGAATGTGCCGATTTATCAGACGAAGACGGTACCTGTTAATTTTGGTGTAACCGGTCAGGTGGCAGAGGGATATCGTATGGTATCAGCTGTTTATGAACCGAAGGAAGTAACAGTTGCCGGCCGCAAGGAAGACCTGGATAAGATTGATCAGGTGACATTGAAGGATTATGATATATCCGGTAAGAATGATAAGATCGAAGATTCTGTATCAATTGCACAGAATATTGCCGAGCAGCTGCCGGATGGTGTTGTTTTCACTGACAAAGAAGCAACGGTGGCATTGGTTGTTGATATACAGAAGATTACAGAAACATCTTTTGAATTGCCTTTAAGTAAAGTTTCACTGAAAGGGAGCAGTACAGATTATACTTACGAAAAAAGTGTAACCGGTTCTTCTGACAAAGCGGTTACACTTAAGGTCAAAGGTATTGCCAGTGAAGTCAATGCACTTACTGCAGATAACCTGACGGCATTGATCGATGTCAGTGATTACGGAGAAGGTGAGTATGATCTGCCATTAACGGTTATTTTTGATGATAATCTGGAATTGGCTGAAGATGCATATGTACACGTTGTGATTTCAAAGAACAGCGTGGAATAGAGAATAAAGTATTCGGGAGGCACTAAAAATGGTAAGTGTAGAGATTCAATTACATAACCCATCAGGACTTCATCTGAGACCGGCAGGCATATTATGCAAAGCGGCAACAAAATTTCAGTCACATGTGGCAATTAGAACAGCTGATGGAACGGAGGTTAATGCCAAGAGTGTTTTAAGTGTTTTGTCGGCATGCATCAAAACCGGAGATGTGATCACGATGATTTGTGATGGAAGTGATGAGGCAGAAGCTTTAGAAGATTTACAGCAGGTCATTCAGGAAGGGCTCGGTGAGCTTTAACAAGCAGGCAGGGAAAAGATTCTTTTCCCTGCTTTTGTTGTTCATGCAAAGCACATGCTTGACAGGAAAACTTTTTTCTGCTAAAGTAGTACATGGACATTTTTTGTCGTGGAATTAGGAATGAAAAGGAATGAAAGACATGGGGTTAGTATTTTAAGTCCGACATTGTTTAAATTAATTGTATATGGAGTGGTCCTTCGACTCCGTCACTCATAGATCGAGAGATAGAATTCGGAGGAAACTGCTGACTTATATAAAGCTGATGGAATTCCTTGGCTTTATTTTCATACAATGATTCAGATTTAAACGGAGGAAAGAAGAATGTTAAATTATAAAAGATATAAAAGAGTACCTGTATTGAATTACCCTGAGAGACAGTGGCCGAATAAGGAAATCCAGAAGGCCCCGATCTGGTGCAGTGTTGACTTGAGAGATGGCAATCAGGCATTGATTGAGCCGATGGTTGTAGAAGAGAAGATCGAGTTCTTCAAGCTGCTTGTAAAACTGGGATTTAAGGAGATTGAAGTTGGTTTTCCGGCTGCTTCCCAGATTGAATATGATTTTCTGAGAACACTGGTTGAACAGAATCTGATTCCGGACGATGTGAAGGTGCAGGTACTGATCCAGTGCAGAGAGCATCTGATCAAGAGAACATTTGAAGCTATTCAGGGCTGCAAGAATGTAATTATCCATATTTACAATTCGACATCTACGCTTCAGAGAGATGTTGTATTTAATATGAATCGTGAAGAAATCAAGCAGATTGCCATCGATGGTACAGAGATGGTCAAGAAATATATGAAGGGATTTGACGGCAATATCCAGCTGCAGTATTCACCGGAGAGTTTTACAGGAACAGAGATGGATTTTGCACTTGAGATCTGTGAAGCTGTTAAGGATGTATGGCAGCCAACTGTTGAGAATCCGATTATCTTTAATCTGCCGGCAACCGTTGAGATGACGACACCGAATGTATATGCCGATCAGATTGAATGGATGTCTACACACTTTACAGATCGTGATAAGATTATCCTGAGTATTCATCCGCACAATGACAGAGGCTGCGGTGTAGCTGCATCAGAACTTGCTTTACTTGCCGGTGCTGATCGAATTGAAGGTACACTGTTTGGCAATGGTGAGCGTACAGGTAATGTCGATGTGCTGAATATTGCTTACAATATGTTTTCACAGGGAATCAATCCGGAACTGGATATTGAGAATGTGAATGAGATTATTGATGTTTACGAGAGATGTACAAAGATGGATATTGATCCGCGTCATCCATATGCGGGTAAGCTCGTCTTTACTGCATTTTCCGGTTCACATCAGGATGCCATCAACAAAGGTGTCCATGCATTGGAACAGAGAAAGTCTCCATACTGGGAAGTTCCGTATCTGCCGATCGATCCATCCGATCTCGGAAGAAAGTACGAGCCGATTGTTCGAATCAACAGCCAGTCCGGCAA
>JBNMJG010000288.1:0-2433 GCA_050873705.1 Coprococcus sp.
ACTGGCAGCGAAGGCACAGGCATCAGGGCTTCCTGAAGATGCACAGGCGGTCAGTGATCTGACTGCATTGGCGAATCGTTTTGAAAAGAAGCTGCACGATCTTGAACTGACGCGAACCATTGCTATGCAGATGGCACCTCAGATCCGCCTTGTGCAGAACAATGATACGATGATGTCTGACAGGATACAGTCAACCATTGTGAATACAATTCCTTTATGGAAGAGCCAGATGGTGATCGCACTGGGAGTTGCACATTCCGAGCAGGCTGCAAAGGTTCAGCGGGAAGTATCGGATTTCACCAACGAGATGCTGAAGAAGAATGCAGAGCGATTGAAGACAGCATCTGTGAATGTGGCCAGAGAATCTGAAAGAGGTATCGTGGATATAGAAACATTACAGACGACAAATGAACAGCTGATCAGTACATTGGATGAAGTTCTTCAGATTCAGAGAGACGGCAGAGCAAAGCGTCAGGCAGCTGAAGCTGAACTTCAGAAGATAGAAGGCGATTTAAAGGCAAAGCTTCTTTCAATGAGAGGTTCTGTACAGGGGTAGGAATGCGGGATGCCTGTGAAGCAGACAGGAAACTTACCCGCGGATCCATAAGGGGGTCCTGAACTTCAGGTGATCGGCATAGTGTAGGGCAGGGCAGTTTTGAACATCAGAGCTGCCTTGTTCTGATAAAACAGACAGAAGATAGATGAGGCAAAGGGGGCTGTTATGACAGAAGAAGTATATAAAGAGGCAGCGCAGAATGTGACAGCCTGGTATCGGAGCCATGGGCGAGATCTTCCATGGCGCCGGACGAAGGATCCATATGCCATATGGATCAGTGAGATTATGCTGCAGCAGACGCAGGTAGAGACAGTGAAGCCTTATTATGAACGCTTTATCAATGAATTGCCCACGGCAGCGGATCTGGCCGGGGCAGATGAGCAGCGTGTTTTTAAATTGTGGGAGGGGCTTGGATATTACAGGAGAGCTTCCCATCTGAAAGAAGCGGCCGGGACGATTGTCAGGGATTATGCCGGCAGATTTCCGGATACGTATGAAGAATTGCTGAAGTTAAAGGGGGTCGGCATGTACACAGCCAGTGCCATCGCAAGCATTGCATTCGGTATTCCAAAGGGTGTTGTGGACGGCAATACATTGAGAATTGTTTCTCGTTTACTGAACAGGGAGGACAATATTGCCCTTCAGAAGACAAAGAATGCTTTTGGAGAAGTGATGGATGCTATGATCCGTTATGCGGATCCTTCGGACTTTAATCAGGGAATGATGGATCTGGGGGCCATGATCTGTACACCTGCCAAACCAGCCTGTGAAGCATGTCCCATTGCTTCATTGTGTCAGGCCAGAGGGGCTGGAACAGTAGGGCGTCTTCCGGTCAACAACAAGAAGATCAACAAAAGTATTCTGGAGTATATGACGGTGGTCATCAGAGAGGGTGACCGGTATTTTATGATACCGAATGAAAACGGCCTGCTGCAGAATTTATATGGTTTTGTACAGTATAGCTGTGACACACCATCGGAGTTTGAGCAGCTTTTTTATGACCAATACGGTGTGAGGATACGCCTGACACAGTATGTCAGCGATATAAAACATGTTTTTACACACAGGGAGTGGCGGATGCATGTCTATGGCGGTGAAGTTGCCGGGGAGCGATCATCCCGGGACAGAACAGATTTTTACAGCCTGGAAGAGATAGAGAAACTGCCTGTCTCAACAGCACATCTGAAGGTTTTAAAGAGTTATTTGAAAGCAATGAATTGACGATTTTTCGAAAAGGGGGAACCGGCAATGAATATTCGTGAGGAGAGAGAGGCATGGGAGCAGAGTTATCTGAGCCCATATGCGTCAAAGAGCAGTGAGACCATGGGAAGGGACCGGCAGGAAGATAAATGCGATATCCGTCCCGAGTATCAGCGCGACAGAGACCGGATTCTTCATTCCAAAGCATTCAGACGGATGAAGCACAAAACACAGGTGTTTCTGGCACCGAGAGGCGACCATTACAGAACAAGGCTGACGCACACACTGGAAGTATCACAGACAGCGAGAACGATTGCAAGGGCGCTGAGACTTAACGAAGACCTGACGGAGGCCATTGCTCTGGGCCATGATCTGGGGCATGCCCCTTTTGGACACGCCGGAGAGGCGGTATTGAATGAGATTTGTCCGGAGGGATTCAGACATTACATACAAAGTGTCCGTGTCGTGGAAGTTCTGGAGAAGAATGGATTAGGACTGAATCTGACAAAAGAGGTCAGGGATGGGATGATGAATCATTCTACCTCGAGAATGCCAAAGACACTGGAAGGCAAAATCGTGAGACTTTCAGACAAAATTGCTTATATTAATCATGATATAGATGATGCGATCCGCGGGAAGATCATCATTGAAGAAGAATTGCCGGTGAAGTATACGGA
>JBNMJG010000289.1:0-2432 GCA_050873705.1 Coprococcus sp.
ATATCATATACGGCAGAGAGCTGAGACTTCCTCCTGTTTTCATCATGATACCGATCATAGTCAGCAGATAAGCCACAGGGTCATTACTGCCGCTCTCCATCTCAAGGATAGATGCCGTACCATCCTTTAAATTCAATTTTTTCGTTCGCAGTACGGAGAAAACGCTGGCTGCATCCGTTGATGATAACACAGCCCCCATCAGGAAGGCATCGACGAAGTCAAATCTCAGAACTGCCATGCAGAATACCGCTGTCAGACCGGCTGTCACAACAACACCAATAGTAGAAAGACAGATGGCTTTGACGGCCACTGGTCTTGCTGCGCTCCATTTCATATTGAAACCGCCGTAAAACATGATAAAACAGAGGGCGATAAGGCAGATATTCTGTGCCAGTCCATAATCATCGAAGGCAATCCGAAGAATACCGTCACTGCCAAACAGCATCCCCACACCCATAAACAGAATCAGCGCCGGCATACCGACTTTTCCGGACAGCTTCTCAGCCATCAAACATAAAAATAAAACAATTGCAACTAAAATCAGGTTTTGAGCCATAGGCAGGTCCTCCTTATAAAGAATTCTCCCGGCGGGACTGCATGAAACCGCTTCCCGTCCATCATCATGCATCATATGTTGATTATAACATATGCCAAACTGTTTCTGCCAGATGAACGGGACATCCTTTGCCGCAGCAAAACCGTAAAACTAATGATTTCGAACTGATTGTTTGATCGACATAAAAATATCTTCGATATTCTGTGCCTGATTTGATAAAATCTTCCAGACAACACCTTTTTTGGCTTCCGTCACACCATAAAGAATATCTGTCCGCTCGATTTTATTTTTCTCAATGTACTGATCAATCAGATGATCCGTCTGTTCTTTTAATGTCTCTGCCGCCATGCTCTCAGGACAATAATAATAAAGTGTCCCTTGATGTGTCATTCCATCAAAATAGAAAAAATCATCCAGATGTTGTTTTTCCGGTATCATCCGGTTAAACTCCAGATAAACGGGCCTTCCTTCAATACTGATCTGCACATGATTCTCAAATTGCCGGAAAGCAAATTTTTCCCCCATGGCAATACGTCCTACTGCCATGATCTCACTGAAATATAAGACAGCTGTCGCTTTCAGGTCTATTCTGGTACTGCCGAAAAAAGTACTGTTTGCATATGGAATCACAGGACATGGATGATAATCAAGCACTGCCCTGTCTCCAACTGTAATGACGGTTTCCCGGCTTGCTTTTCCATCCTCTGTATCAAAGATCTTTGTATAGGACTGATCTGTTATCTCAGTTACTGTGTCGGCTTTGCAAGTCATCCGGCACACAGCATGATCTCCCTTAAGCAAACCGGCAGAAGCCATCATCATCACAACTTTTTGTCCTTTTCCCGAAGTCTGCGGCAATCCGATCTTATAGGGTGCTGTAAAGTAATAATCTTCCGCCTTTGTTTTTCCAAACCGCTCTGCCATGGTCAGCTGAAATACTGATTCTCTCAATATCCGTCACCTCACTCTTTACCAATCAGAGATCTTCAAAAAGGACATTCTTCTTTATCCAGCTGATCACATCATCAAGACCTTCTCCGCTCATCAGATTTGTAAACAGATATTTTCCGCCTTTTCTCATGCGTTCTGAATCGCGGGCCATCACTTCAAGGCTGGCACCTACCATGGGTGCAAGATCTGTTTTGTTGATTACCAGCAGATCTGAACGTGTGACACCGGGACCGCCTTTTCTGGGGATTTTCTCTCCCTGAGCCACATCGATGACATAAATTGTGGCATCCGCCAGATCCGGACTGAAAGTTGCCGACAGATTATCTCCGCCGCTTTCAATAAAAATTATCTCTACATCCGGAAACTTTTCCGCCATCTGCTCCACTGCCTCAAGATTCATACTGCAGTCCTCACGGATCGCCGTATGCGGACAGCCGCCGGTCTCCACACCCATGATCCTTTCCGCCGGCAATGCAGAATTTTTGATCAGAAATTCTGCGTCCTCTTTTGTATAAATATCATTTGTAATGACGCAAATGGAATAATCCTCTGACATTTTCCTTGTTAACCGCTCAATCAGCGCTGTCTTTCCGGAACCCACCGGTCCGCCCACACCAATTTTTACAAAAGCCATCCTGCTGCCTCCTTTTCTTTACGACATATATAATCTTGCATACAACCACTGGTGCTGCATACACCGTATATCCCAGGCACACCCTGAAATTCCGATCTGATCCATTGCAGCAGTCATTGCCTGCCCGACTGCTTCCTGCAGCTGCGGCAAATAACGGTTCAGAATTCTCTGCCCCTCCATCTGGCTCAAGGGAACCAGTTTCACCGCGTTATTGACCATCGCCGACATAACACTGTACCCGTACATCCCCAGAGCCATTTCAATATTCATTGACAGTTCTCCGGCATACAG
>JBNMJG010000290.1:0-2432 GCA_050873705.1 Coprococcus sp.
ATATCCAGCTTTATTCACGAGACAATACAATTCTAATAAGCCACTACAATGCCGCCGTCATTGGCATACATGGTGGCGACACCTGCTGTATCAACAATGACGATTCCCTTAAAAGCGTATTTCTTCTCGATCTCAACCTTCAGCCATTCTGCACGCTTCAGGCAGTTGCAGTGAGAGATCATCAGATACTTCTCTGTGGGATGGATCACAGTCTTACCGATCTGTTCAACCATCTTCAGCAAAGCCTTCTTCATACCTCTGCCCATATCCAGCTGCTGAATGGTACCCTCCGGCGTAGATCCCATAACAGGCTTGATATTCAATACGTTGACCAGCGTTGCCTTAAGCCCTGACAGACGTCCGTTCTTTCTCAAAGTCTCCAGTGATTCCAGCACAAACAGTGTGGACTGCTCTTCAATATACTGCTCAACTTCTCTGACAACTTCCTTAAATGCCTTACCTGCATCCAGACATTCCTGCAGCTTCATGGCGATCAGTGTCTGCCCTGCGCTGGCTGAGCGGCTGTTGAAAACATGGATGTTCTTGTCCGGATACTCCTCCTTCAGAAGATCTGCACCAAGTTTGGCACTATTGTAAGAACCGCTTAACTCTGAAGAAAGTGTAACGGCATAAGCATCATCATTGTTGTAGCCGTATGCCTGCATATAAGCATCCGGTGACGGACAAGCTGACGAAGGCGCTTCCGGGCACTCAGCCACTTTCTTCAAAAACTCAGCCTGATTAAATGTTTCATCATCTATAAACTTCTCATCCCCAACATTCAATGTAAGGGGTACAAGTGTAATATGTTCATCTTTCTTCATCGCAGCAGTCATATCTGTACAACTGTCGACCGCAATATGGTATGCCATGTATTTATCCTCCTGCATCTATCGCAATTATTCCGCACCTTCCAATCATAAAATGCAAAATAACTACTGTCATCTATCAACAACCATTCAACATAGTTTTCATTACTATATATCATAGCATACCAAACATCTTTTGAAAAGACCAAATTCACATCCATTGATTATAATGCTTATTTGTGATACTATAAAGATTGAAAAAACTTATATAAGATAAGTAGAGAATGGAGAATAATTATGCAGACATTACCCAAAGAAGTAGAACAGCTTTTTCATTACCTGCAGAATGGTACATCCGCTTTCCATGTGATCGCCCATACCAAACAGGTACTGACAGAAGCCGGATTTTCAGAATTACATATAAAAGATACATGGAACCTAAAAAAGGGCGGACGCTATTTCTGCAGTCCTTTTGACACTACACTTTATGCTTTTACAATCGGCGAATCATGTGATCTCTCCAATGGTATCCACATTGCAGGCGCACACACGGACTTTCCTGCCATCAAGATCAAACCAAATCCGGAGATTTTTTCCCATGGTTATATGCAGCTGAATACAGAAGTTTACGGCGGACCTATTCTGAATACATTCTTTGACAGACCATTATCCCTTGCCGGAAAAGTTGTTGTCAAGGGCGAACGCTATGACCGTCCGGTCAGCCATCTGGTAGACCTGAAGCGTCCGGCAGTTTATCTCCCGAACCTGGCTATTCATATGAATCGCGCTATCAACGAAAACGGTGCACCTATTGACAACCAGAAACACCTGCTTCCTATCCTCGGCACACTGAATGATTATCTGAACAAGGATACCACATTCATGGATCTTCTTGCCAAGGAAATCGGTGTTGATGCCAAAGATATTCTGGATTATGATCTGTGCATGTACAATCTTGATCAGCCTGAACTGGTAGGATTTACAGAGGAATTTATTTCTGCGCCAAGACTGGATGATATCACATCTGTCTGCGCTTTGATCCATGGCCTTGCTGAAAGTAAGAACGACGACCGTGTCAACCTCGTCTGCCTCTTTGATAACGAAGAAATCGGCAGTCTCAGCAAACAGGGTGCTGATTCTACACTGCCGTCTGTGATCATCGGCAAAATCTGGCAGTCTTTCGACAAGAATCAGATTGACTGTATGTCTGATATCTCCGATGGACTGATGCTTTCTGTGGATGTGGCACATGCTTACCATCCGAATTATCCGGGCACTCAGGATATCACCAACTATCCGATCATGAACGGCGGATTTATCCTGAAAACAGCCAGCAATCAGTCTTATACATGGGATTGCGAAAGTATGGCTTCACTGATCGCCCTCTGCAAACAGGAACATATTCCTTACCAGCGTTTTGCCAAGCACTCCAATACAAAGGGCGGCGGCACCATCGGTTCCATCATTTCTTCCCATCTGCCAATGCGTACAGCTGATATCGGCGTCGGCCTTCTGGCCATGCACTCCAGCCGTGAACTGATGGGCAAGGACGATCAGATCGCACTGACTCATTTTGCCAAAGCATTCTTCGAAAACTAAAAGTGAGCAAAGTGTGGTTTACTA
>JBNMJG010000291.1:0-2430 GCA_050873705.1 Coprococcus sp.
CTTGGTATCGTGCATCTGATCAGGGGCTTTGCAGGCCGGGATGAGGATGATGAGGATGATGATGAATAATCATTAGATTTCTGCGCTGAAGCGGGCATAATCCTCTTGCATCTGAGGCATCAGGCTGCCGCCGTAAGGCATGATATAAACATCTTTATCCCTAAAATCAATCTCGGACAGAATGGCTTCCATATTGTCATATTTATGGACACCCATATCGCCGACAACAGCTGCATCCAGTTCAGGGCCTGCCAGTAAAAGCACATTGGCCCTGCGGATATTTTCGCAGGCTGCATAGAAGATATAACCGCCGATGGTAAAAGCTTTACGCAGACTCTGATCAAGATGGCCTTCCCGCAGCGGCTTCAGCCAGTCAAAGAAGTCTTTGGCGCCGGCGCCTTCGCTGCATTCGGCCAGCATGACAAGTGTTCCGCCGGGTTTAACAGCGCGGGAAGCATTAAAAAGGCTTTTGGTAGCCTGGTAGAAGTTCAGATCCTTCGGGAAACCGCCGCAGCTGACAAAGACAATATCGGCCTGATGGTCGATGGGAACGCCGTAACATTTCTGGACATAACGGCAGCTTTCGCGCCATGAGGCATCAAAATCACCGCAGAAAAGGCCGCTGTGTGCAGAAGCAGAATTGACAACAATATTGATGCCGAAAATCGGTTTCAGCAGGGCACCTGCTTCGCGCATATCTTCGTTGATCGGATTGTTGTTGAACTTGCCTGCACCGACTTTCTCATCGGAACAGTCTTTGATCGGGTCAAGAGCCATGGAATGATTATGGCGGATGGTTTCACGTCCGGCAATGCCTGGGACGATACTCTTTCTGCCGCCGCCGTATCCTGCCATGAGATGATGGACTGTGCCGCCGATACAGATGACTTTGCGGCCCACAGCCAACGGATTAACAAGTACCCTGGTGCCGTAAGAAGTGGTGCCGATATCCACAAGATCAGGGGCATCACAGTCGTGGTCCACAACTGCGGCGGCGTGATCGTATACATAGGCACCGGCCAGAGTCTTTCGCTCTTCGGCAGAGTTTTTGCGATGAGTGCCGAGGGCGATCAGGACAACAATATTTTCAAAAGGAATACCGATCTTTTCATTCAGAAAACGAAAGAGTTCTTCACAGATGACATCCTGATGCATCCAGAAACGGGTCATATCGCTGATGATGATCGTTATCTTGTCATCAGATGCCACAAGCTGTTCGAGGACAGGGGATTCAATGGTGTCCTCAGTGATCGCCTTCAGAAAGGCAGCATGAATATCTTCAATTGTATTCATAGGGTTCTCAGTCAGCGTCTGAACGCTGCGGGCGCCATCTATGGCGATGGCAACTTCATTTTTACCATACTTCAAAGAAAAATTTTCCATCATTTTATACACTTTCTAAAATTAAATATCATTAATAGTTACATGGTAACACTTTAAAGCCGTATAGTCAATGACGGACCTGAGCTCCTTAAAAACCCCTCGAAAAAACATTTGAAGGGAGGTACTGTCAGAGAATTGGAATCGTAATCGCAGGATTTTTCCATATAATGCCTGTAACAGATTCGGGAAGGCCGGGAGGCCGGAATCTGTACAAAAATCAGGAGGCATGTGCATGAAAAAGCTTGACATGAAAGATTTATTGGTGATCGTACTCAGTGCTTTCATCAATATGTTTGTCTGGCACGACAGAAACCCTGCGGGTGTTGCATTTTTCTGTGCGGCATACGCGTTGATCCCGGGGAAAATACTGTTGGCAGTGGCTTCCCTGACAGGGATGGCCTATGCACTACCGATGACTGCTTTTATAAGATATACAGGACTGATAACAACGGTGATGATGATGGCTGCGGTTTTGCGGAAGGTGCGGCCGGGATTGCTGACGCCTGTGGTGATGTGCGGGCTGATGACGCTGACAATGCTGACAGCGGGGATAGGGTATGGTCTGGCTTACGGAGAAGGCTGGCAGCAGCATATGATGTCGGAGCTTCCGAAATCTGCTTTGGAACTGGCGGCAGCACTGGGAGTTTACTGGTTATCTGTAGGGGCGATCGCCTTTCTGAAGGGGCGGCGCCCTGCCGGAAGAAAGGAGCGTATGTCCATGAAAGAAGAAGCGATGATCACCAAAAATCAGCTCCATGCATTTTCGGAATCCTTCCGGAAGCTGTCTCAGTCCTTTGAAGTGGATACAAGTCCCCGGGGTACACTCAGTGACCAGGAAATGCAGGATATTTTTAATGCGGTCACAGAGCAGGTCTGCAAAGACTGCAGCCGGTGCAGTTATTGCTGGGAAAATGTTTTCGAAGACAGTTGTGAATCGGCCTATGAGATATTGAAATTATGCGGGGAGCGTGTCGATATGAAGAAAAAAGATCTTCCGGAACGATTTAGGCAGCGATGTGTCCGATCGGACAATTTTCTGGCAGAGGC
>JBNMJG010000292.1:0-2426 GCA_050873705.1 Coprococcus sp.
ATCAGGCTGTTTTGCCTATACCGGCAATTTCAATATAATCTTTGTAAATGTACTTTTCTCATCCACATGGGATACGGCTTTATGGCCGTCATGAGGATATGCAATATAAAACATATCTTTTGTGATAAGCATATGATGTGTGCGCTCACCCTCCCATCTGGCTGCATCTTTGTCTGCATCATAAGGGATCGCTTCTGTCAGATCATCCAGTTCCATCCAAGCCATTTCTTCCTGACCCTCAAAAAGGATCTGCACATCGATATATTTCTGATGGGATTCAAAGGTGCCTTCTGAAAGGGGCTTGGTCTCGCCTCTCTGAACTTTGAAGAAGCCTCTTTTCAGCTCATAACGGCCGTCAGGAAGTTCGCCTTTTCCCTGAAGCATTGTCTGAATTTCTTTCCAGGCTTCTGTAATACCATTTGCCATGGGCTCATAAAAACCGATATGTTTAATATGATCTATAATCATTGTTTATTTCCTCCTATTTGTTTGACCCTGATAAATGTAGTCGTAATAGACTGCACTCATCAGGGTCTTTTGGAATTTTTATGTTAGCTTATAAAGAAAGCTCTTTGTTCAAGATGCGCTTGCACGTCCCAGTTTGATTATTTAATCTGAGCGGATGTCGGGTTGTAGAAGCCTGCTGTTTCACGCTTTGCACCCATGACATCTTCTTCTGTGAAGCTCATGTATTTGATACCGATTCTGTTTTTGTATGCAAATGCCAGATGGAGTCTGCCGTCTTTGCCCTGCATCAGATATGGGTATTCGTACTGTTTGTTGTTGGTTGTGTTTTCGTCACCTGTGAAGCCTTCGCCTCTTTCCATGACACGGATCATCGGCCATGTCTTGCCGCCGTCTTCAGAAAGTGCAACGGCTACAGGGCAGCGAAGTCCCGGCCATGCCACTTTGCCGTATACCGGATGCGGTGCATGGGTTGGGTTGTAAGCGATGGCGATTCTGCCGCTTGCCAGTTTCAGGGCACTGATACTGGAGTTGTTGTTTGGAAGGACTGTTGGAACCGGCTTTGTCCATGTATCGCCCCAGTCTTCGGATTCACTGATGTAAACATTGTCAGCGAAACGGCTTCTTAAGAAGCATACAAGTTTGCCGCCTTCAAGTTCTACTACATTGGCATGAACGGCACCGTTGCTTTCAGGCATATCCACTTTCTTCCATGTCTTGCCTTCATCATCGGAAATACGGAAAGCTGTCGGATCACCTTCAAGACCATTGACAGAGTCTGTGCAGATCCAGTTGCCGAAGATCCAGCGGCCGTTTGAGAGTACCTGGATCGGCTGACGACAGAAGCTGCCCTCTTCAGGGAAGATCACTTCAGCTTCACCCCATGTTTTGCCGCCGTCAAAGCTCTTCTGGCAGCGGATAATGGATGTGAACTGCATGTTGTCTTTGCCTTCCATACGGTCTAACTGTGCTGTATACATACACCATACGGCACCATCAGGACCCATGAATAAAGAAGGATTCTGTTCACTTCTCTCACTGTCATAGGAAACCTGTACCGGTTCGCTCCAGTGATCGCTGCCTTTTTCCCATTTTGCGCAGACAATGCTGATATCTTTGCTGCCTTCGAAGGAACCTGCAAACCATGCACAGAGCATATCGCCGTTTTCAAGTTCAAGAAGTGCCGGTGCATGGGCTGTGCTGTATTTGCCTGGAGGCACCATAGCCTCGAGAGTTCCCATGTCTTCATTATAATAAACTGTTCCGTCCGGGGTAAGTCCCTGAATATGTTTGAATTCCATAGATTTTCTCCTTAAATAAGATAATTATACGACCAGTTATAATATAACATACGATTGAAATCGAGAATTTTACATGTAAGCCCAGGTTGAAAGCTGCGGGAAGAACATATAGATCGCAATGATCAGTGTCATGATACCCCACAGAGGCAGGATACTCTTGGCAATCTTAAATGGTTCTACCTTGGCGATCGGAGCCATGATATAAAGGCTGACGCCGAAAGGAGGTGTCAGGGAACCGATCGCTACGATACCGGACATACCTGCGCCGTAAACCATTGGATCGATACCGAAGGATGCTGCGATTGGTGCAACGATCGGTACGATGATGGCAATCGGATTCATGAACATCATACCGATGGACATAACAACAATACTTACAAGAATAAATGCCTGTGGTGAGGAAAGGACGCTTGTGATGGCTGTTCCGATGATCTCGCCGCCGTTGAAGACATCCATCAGCTGTGAGAATGCAACAGCGAAAGCCAGCATCATGGCAACGGATGCCACGTTCTTTACAGAACCAACGATGGCCAGCCACAGACCTTTGAGATCCAGTGACTTATAGATAAATAATGAAACGATACATGCATAAACAACGGATACGGCTGCTGCTTCAACAACTGTCAGCAGACCGGAGAAAATACCGCCCAGGATGATAAC
>JBNMJG010000293.1:0-2423 GCA_050873705.1 Coprococcus sp.
AAGGACAGATATTTACGAAGTTTGTGAAAAGACTGTCGGATAAACAGAAAAAGCCTTGACAAAAGGCTTAGAAACGTATATAAATAGATTTGTCAACATTGAAGTGCGTGACCAGAATGCGATAAATACAAGGTTTTGCGACTGTTTGCAGGCAAGTATCCTGACAGACAGAAGAGGCATGCACTGACGATCATTGAGGAGGAATTATCATGAATAAAGCAGAATTAGTAGCAGCTATGGCTGAGAAAACAGGCATGAAGAAAAATGATGCTGAAAAGGCTTTAAAAGCATTTGTAGATGTTGTTACAGATGAACTTGTAAAAGGTGAAAAAGTTCAGTTAGTTGGTTTCGGTACATTCGAAGTGTCTGAAAGACCTGAAAGAGAAGGAAGAAATCCTCAGACAGGCGAGACAATGAAGATTGCTGCTTCTAAAGCGCCTAAATTCAAAGCAGGTAAGGCATTAAAGGATATCATTAACGCCTAATCATCATAAGATCAAAAGGATTCCCGGCCGGCATATGAATGCATTGCAGATATGTTATAAGGGAATCCTTTTCGCATATTAAGGAGAAGAATATGAGACTTGATAAATATTTAAAAGTATCCCGTCTGATCAAGAGACGTACGGTGGCCAATGAAGCCTGTGACGCAGGCCGTGTGATGATCAATGGCAAGACAGCCAAGGCCGGTGCGGAAGTGAAGGCCGGGGATGTCATTGAGATTGGTTTCGGTACACGAAATGTGAAGGTAGAAGTGCTGGATGTTCAGGAGACAACCCGCAAGGAGGATGCAAAGGAACTGTTCAGATATCTGTAATTGTACATCATAGAAAATACCGGTATCGGAGACAACCGAAATATATTAAGGAGCTGCGGAGTGTCATAAAGCAGCAGGTTGTCTCATATAATGGGAGAGACAGTGAATATCCGGCGGTGAGTCGATGTATATGGATGAACAGCAAGTGATCAAACCCCACAGAATAACATTGCAGAACCGGTCCTCGCTTCAGGTGACAGGTGTGGCCGATGTGATCGCATATGATCCCGGAGAGATCATATTGGAGACGTCAGCAGGCCTTCTGCTGATCAAAGGCTCAGAATTGCATATGAACCATCTGTCTCTGGAAAAAGGAGAAACCGGTGTTGACGGCAGAGTGGACAGCCTGACATATTCTGAGACAAACAGCAGCGCACGTCAGGCAGGCAATTTTCTGGGACGATTGTTTAAGTAGCGGTGAGTCAGGATGTATTGTTTCAGGGAAGACTGTTTCTTTATGCTGTTTTTTGGGGAGGCATCCTTCTGCTGGCCTATGACTGCATGAGACTCTGGAGAATATTTGTCCGCCACAGGCAATGGATGATGGCAGCGGAGGAAATCGTTTTCTGGATCGCGGCGGCAGCTGCGATCTACAGTATGATCTATCACTGCAACAGTGGGGCTGTGCGCAACTATATCGTATGCGGAATGGGGCTTGGAATGCTCCTTTACAGAAATTTTCTGTCTTCGTTTTTTATCAGAGGTATGTCATGGATTCTGAGACCTGTAAGAAAAACATTTCAAATCTTTAAAACTTTTGTGAAGAATGCAGCAAAATCATTGAAATCTGCAGTCTCAAGGCGTACAATAAAAGTCAGAAAGTTACGATACAGAAGACAGGGGGATCATGATGGCAGCGAATAAGCGGGCCGGAAGAAGACGAAGATCGAAGCACAGAGGCAGTATGAAAGTGATTACGGTGATCGTTGTGATGATGTGCTGCATGTTCGGCTTTTTTACCTGGCAGAACACTCAAAAATCCAAACAGTACGCAATGATAGAGCAGAATCTTCAGAAGCAGATTGCAGATGAAGAGGAGAACCAGAAGGCAATCGAAGAGAAAGCAGCCTATCAGAAGACAGATGCTTATATCGAGGATCTGGCAAGGGATAAGCTGGGATTGGTTCATGAGAATGAGATTATTTTTAAGAAGAAGTGATAATAGCCGCTGCAAGGGCATCTTTTAAGGTGCTGCAGCGGTTTTGTGCGTTTTATCCGAATATATATAAGGGAGGATGATGATTATGGCAAGTTTATTGTATTATCTTGTGGAGAAGATGGCGATCACCCATGATGCTATTATGACATGGAATGATTCGTGCGAGACCGTTTTGTCGGATAAGGAGCTGCATTTTATTGTCATCGGTATCATCGGCATGGCATTGCTGCTTGTTATTTATCCGTTGTTTAAGGCCCTCAGCAAACATCATGTACTGATTATTGCGTGGATTTATGTATTTACAGTAATGGTGGTTGTGACATTTGCAATAGAAATTGGCCAGGGCATCACTCACACCGGCAACATGGAAATGGAAGACATTGTGAGCGGCCTGGCCGGATTTATGTTTTTGTTTATTATATTTGCCGTTTTGAGGGCGATCGTACT
>JBNMJG010000294.1:0-2422 GCA_050873705.1 Coprococcus sp.
GCCCAGGAAGGTGCCATCCAGATCTTCCAGGAATACAACACCGGTATGGAAGAGATCATCGTGGGCGTTGTGGGCGTCCTTCAGTTCGACGTTCTGAAGCACCGTCTGCTCAATGAATACGGCGTTGAGATCCGTCTTGAGCCAATGCCTCACGAATACATCCGCTGGATTGCCAATAAAGATGAATTTGAAACAAACAAGATCATCGGCACATCCGATATGAAACGTATCAAGGATCTGAAAGGTAACCCACTGCTGCTCTTTGTTCATGAATGGGCAGTACAGTCTGTATTAGATAAGAATAAAGGTCTTGAACTTTCCGAGTTCGGCCGCTGGTAAACGATATTGTCGGCTGCTGGCAGGCGGCTATATCATAAAAATGAAAAATTCCCCATTGAAAACAACGCGCACCCGAACGAAACGTTTTCAATGGGGAATTTTTCATTTTTTATTACATGGCTTTCTGAGCGACCGAGCCCTAATTTTTCGACTAAAACTCAACCCTCACTAATAATCGGTTTCTGTGGATTTCTCCGCAATGCCCCAATAACTCTGTCCGGCTTCCAGTTTGACACCCTTTAAGTAAGCTAACTCAGAAATAGTAACCAGCTGATAACCGTCATTCACCAGTTCAGGGATTATTGTCTTGCAGGCCTCTACAGTCCATGGATGGATATCATGCATCAGTATGACTGCACCATCCCAGTCCTGCTCCTTATACTTTTCCACAAGTGAAATCACACTGGCTGCATCATTCCTATGCTTCCAGTCCAATGTATCCACATCCCACATAATAAAAGGCTGCGATACATTGGCCGGTACAATATCATTGTTTGCATCACCATACGGCGGTCTGATCAAACGACAGTCCCTGCCGGAATATTGCTTGATCAGCTCATTCGTCTTATCGATCTGATCACGAACGCCCTGCGCATCCAATGTTGTCAGCTGCGTATGGTCATAACTGTGATTGCCGATCTCACAGCCAAGGGATACCATACGCTTCAAAAGAGGGGCTGACTTTTCGTTGATATTGTTGCCGACACAGAAGAAGGTCGCTCTGCTGTCATACTGTTCGAGCAGATCCAGCAGATCACTGGTACCATTTGTCTCATCTGTACTCGGTCCGTCATCGAAGGTCAATGCAATGATCTTCTTGTTTGGATCATATTTTCTGGTGGAAATAAAATCCATCAGCTCATCGCTGGATGAAGACATATCACCTAATAACGTCGGCAGACTATCGGTGATGACATTTTGAAACTCCTTTGTCATCTGCTCCACTGTACCGATCACATCATGGATCTGTGTTAATTCTTCTTCGGAGTATAACTTCTTACCTGAACATCCCGTCAGCATACCGCACAACAGGACGATCACTCCGAGAACGCCTGCCAGCCTTTTCAGCCCTTTCATCTTCTTCTCCCTCTTATTGCTGCCCTTTACAAAACAGCTGTCTTCATCATTTGTTTCATTTATTCTATGCATTCGTCTGAAGTTTCTCCCTCTTCTTTATGAGTTTCTTCAGCTGCATCATCCGGTACAGGTTCCTCTGCAGATTCCCCGGCTTCCTGGGTGTCTTCCGTTTTCTCATCTGCTGTATCAGCTTCTTCATCTGCACTTTCTGTCTTCTCATCCTCTTCTTCAGCCTCTACGCTGTCATCGTCATCCTCTTCAACCACATGGATGATCTCTGCACCGCACTTCGGACAATAAGAAGCATCCTTATCTACTTCTGCCTGACAATTGGAACAGATCACAACACCCTTTAATAAAGCAGCTCTCTGTTCAGCTTCATTGATCGCATGCTGACAGGATGTGATCTTCTCACAAAGTTCTGCCATCTCTTTCGGCATATCGCCATCTGCATACTTTTCAAAATATAATTGTCCCAGAGATTCATATAAAGATTTCATATCCCCTTCCAGAGAGACTTTCTTCAGTTTTGCCTTCTGAATCTCAATGGCAGTACTTGATTTCTTCATTACACTTTCTGAAGTTTTTGCTACTGTGTCTGTTACGCCTGATAAATTTTTCTTAAGTTCATCAAAAAATGCCATAATTTTACCCTCCTGTATAAATTGTGTATGCTATTTCCGACTATTCATTGCTATAGTCAAAAAATTTTCTGTCTTCATCTCTTATTATAACCCTTTATCTGCGTCCTGTCACCAGTTCATGAAAAGTTTTCAGAAGATTCAGGCGTCCATATCCCCATGCTTTATCCGGATAAACCATATCTTCTCTGCGCACAGCCCCAAGTGTCAGATATTTGATCATCTTATGACTGTTCAACTGCAGGTCATTGCCCTTTAAAAGGCCCCATTCCATCAACAGAGCGGCTGCTCCTGCTGTCAGAGCCGCTGATACACTTGTACCTGTACGCATACTATAACGCCCGCCGGGGAGCGGACCGGACAAA
>JBNMJG010000295.1:0-2408 GCA_050873705.1 Coprococcus sp.
CAAGGAATATCCGTCTATGGTGACAAAAATATTCAGGATATTTTCCAGCTTGGCAAAACAGAAGTTGTTTTTGACGGCGAAACCATGCAGATGGATGATTATATCAAGATTTCCACCATCCAGTCCAACGCTTTCGACAGTGTCTCCGTTGCAGCACAGTTAGCGGATGATCAGTCCGTCGATGCAGAAATCACCTATGTTGTCAGCAATAAAGTCGTTGCATCCCTTGGCACCAAGCTGAAATCACTGATGGATACCCTTGTGCCGGCAAATGCCTCCATGACGTATCAGGACGGGGACAGCTCCCGGACTTATACCATCAGCTTTGAATCTGCAACGCTGCAGGATTATGTAACGAATGTCAACAAAGCACTTCATACCAATAACACGGTCTTTGAAGTGACCACGGAAGGTGACACGGAATCCCTCTCTGCCAAAAAGCTGATCAAGCAGTATTATGACGGCAGTTATTTTCTGGATTTTACAGATGAAAATACGACAATGGCCTATATCCTCAAAGTATCACCGGAGTATACTGTTGAAAGCTGCAGCAGTACCTATGGCTATCTGAAGGATGAGGCATCCACCTACAGCAGTGATACATGCGAGATCACCATGACCGTTGCCTCAGCGGATGAGGTGACAACCGTTCTCGGCTTTGCTGTGGATATTGATGAAGTAGATATTACAACATCTGTTCACAGTGACACCAATATTGAACGTACTTTTGAGTTCCGTCTGTCATCAGATGCTGTCAACCTGATCGGCAGCAGTATCGAGGATCGTCTGAACACGGCCGCAGAGCAATGGCCGGATCAGATGAGTGTCAATAAGGAGAATGTCCTCAGCAATACCAACTACAGCATCACCCTTTCGGCAAATTCGGCAGATGAGTTGACCAAAATGACCCGGGCTGTTCTCGGAGAATCCGATACCTCCGACAATGACAAAAACAGCAGCGGAGAACTGACAAACTCTCTGTTTAGCGGAGGCACCGAGAAACACAAGAATCCATGGAATATCCATTGTTCCTACGAAGATACACTGAATCTGTCAGGCTTTCTGAAAGGCTCTCAGATCAAAAACGGAATTCACTATCAGTTGAATTACCCAAAGGGCTTTAAAGCTGCCTTTACGGAAAATAATACCTTTGAAGACGCTGCCGCTGATGGTGCATCCATCACATGCAGTACTTTCAACAAAGTACTCTCCGTTAAATCCACCGCAGAAAAAGCCAATTTCAACGGTATTCTGATTTTCGGATTATGGATTCTTTCTATTCTTTGTATCCTTGTTATTGTATTGATGAACATTGGAAATATTGCCAGCCTTATATCCAACAAAAAACTGGATATATCCGGTGCCGACCTCTTCAAAGGCAAGCATCTGATCCGTTTGACACTGTTGGTTATCGCTATTGTCTGCTTTATCTTTATGACAATCCGACTCATTTTCCGTGTCTATTAATCACATCATACAAAACGAAAAAGCTGCATCTGCAGACAGTCGATCAAAAAATCGCTGAAACTGCAGATGCAGCTTAAATTATATCAGTCGGACATGCGATCCGTTAGAAACTACTTAAACTTACGATGAATCGCATCGATAATCACATCAACTGTACCATCAATGCCGAATACAGAACTGTCCACCATCAGATCGTAGCTTTCACGCTCGCCCCAACGATATTCAGAGTAGTACTGATAATATGTACGACGGATCTTATCTGTACGAAGAACTTCCTTCTTGGCCTTGTCCTGGGAATCAATCAGATGTCTGTCCATGACACGCCTGATACGATTACTGAGCGGTGCATAAACAAAGACATTCAATACGTTGTCCTTATCTTCAAGCACACTGTTGGAACAGCGTCCTACAATAACAAAAGATTCCTTCTCAGCAAGTTCGCGGATCACATCACTCTGTGCTCTGTACAGCTGATCTGCAATTGTCGGTGCATACGGTGAAATGAAAGGGCTTGGTGCCTTCTCATCTGTTGCCCCCAACACATCCAGATCCAACCCGCTGTGCTTTGCTGCAAGCTCGATCAGATTCTTGTCATAAAATGCAATACCCAGTTTCTTCGCCAGCTTCTCACCAATCTCATGACCGCCGCTGCCGCATTCACGTCCTAATGTAATAATAATCTTCTTATCACTCATATGTTTCACCTGACCCCTCTAAGTAGTAGATACCTTTATTTTTGTTACTTCCATTATACCACATATATTCCCTCAAATTCAACCGGAACGGCGCTTTAATAAATGAGAAAATATAAAACATAGAAGACTGCCTGCCATCACAAGTACAAAGATCATAATGGCACAATGCATAAAATAACCATCCGGCAAAATATTGATGATGGGATCCGTCGTGGGATCAAACAGCCAGTAATCATTGTTAAAGAC
>JBNMJG010000296.1:0-2406 GCA_050873705.1 Coprococcus sp.
ATGTATTATCAAGTGTTGTTTATCAGTGGGATGCAGTTATCGCACAGATCTTTGATGATATCAACAATGGTACATTCAAAGGCAGATCAGAAGATGACAGATACTACTGGATCAATGCTGAAAACGGCGGTTTAGGCATTGCAGACATCAATGATCCTAAGGGATGGCTGACAGACGATGACAAGCAGGTCATTGCGGATACATGGTCTAAACTTCAGTCTGGTGAAATCAAAGACTATCTGCCGGAAGATATTCAGTAATCAAAACAGGAATCGAGTCTGCACGGCAGACAATCATTCCGAAGGCGGGAGACGGATGCACAGTCTGAGGGCTGTGCGTCCCTTTTCCGAAAAACACAGGGACGTTCAAACACAGGAGGATTGGTAAATGGACAATCTGGCAGTCAGTATGCAGGGAATAACAAAAATATTTAACGGTGTCAAAGCCAATGACAACGTGGATTTCAGCCTGAGAAAAGGTTCGATCCATGGTCTGTTAGGAGAAAATGGTGCCGGAAAGACAACACTTATGAATATCCTGTATGGTTTATATCAGCAGGAAGCCGGTGATATTTATATCAACGGCAGCAAAGAAGAAATTTCATCACCGATAAAAGCAATCTCTCTCGGTATCGGTATGGTGCATCAGCATTTTATGCTGGCCAGACCGATGACAGTTGTGGAGAATGTCATGCTGGGCAAAAAGTCCAGAAGAGGTATTCTTCTTGATACAAAGGAGACAGCAGCGGAACTAAAGGAACTGGCAGACAAATACAAAATGAATATTGATCCATATTCAAAAATCTGGCAGTTATCCGTTGGTGAGCAGCAGAGAGTAGAGATTTTAACAGCCATTTATCAGGGGGCAGATATATTGATCCTGGATGAACCGACAGCGGTTCTGACACCTCAGGAGGCCAATGTACTTTTTGATATGCTGCGTCATATGAAAGCAGACGGCAAATCGATCATTCTGATCACCCATAAGCTGGAAGAGATTATTTCTATCGTTGATGAAGTCACTGTTTTACGAGATGGTGAGCTGATAGGATCCAAACTGGTTGATGAACATACAACCAAAGAAGAACTGACGAAAATGATGGTGGGCAGGGATGTTCTGTTTAATTTCGACAAGAACAAAAAAGCCCCCGGAGCAGTGAAAGTGGAGCTGAAGGGCCTTTCAGCCAGCAATGACAAAGGACTTCCGGCACTGACAGATTTCAATCTGACTGTTCATGAGGGAGAGATCCTTGGTCTGGCAGGTGTAGACGGCAATGGACAGAAGGAATTATGTGAAGTTCTGACCGGCCTTCGAAAAGCGGATGGCGGACAGTTCCTTTTTAAAGGAAAAGAAGTCGTCAATCAGCCGCCGATTTTCTATATTAACAGCGGTATTTCCCATATTCCTGAGGACAGAATGACAACCGGTCTGGCACTGAACTGGAGTCTCAAGAAGAATCTGATCATCAAGAAATTTGATAAAGCACCGTTTTTGAAACACGGTCTGCTGAATCAGAAGGCCATTGATGCCTACTGGGATAAATGCCAGAAAGAGTATCAGATTAAGGCTAATTCCGGCGAGGATCATGCAAGAGCTTTATCCGGCGGTAATCAGCAGAAAGTTATCCTGGCCAGAGAGCTGGATGATCATCCGGAGATGGTTATTGCCAATCAGCCGACACGAGGCCTTGATATCGGTGCATCGGAATATGTCAGACAGAAAATTCTGGATGCACGTAATGATGGTGCAGCAGTTCTTCTTGTATCTGCGGATCTTGAAGAAATTCTGCAGCTCTCAGACAGAATCGCTGTTATCTATGACGGCAAAATAATGGGTATCCTTCCGGCAGGTGCCGATACCAATACGATCGGTATGCTGATGATGGGACACAAACAGGAGGAAGAGGCATGAATTCAAAAATCATCAACAGTATCAAACAATTTGTGATTGCGGTACTGACGATTGTTCTCGCACTGGCAGTGGGTGCGATTCTTGTACGGATTTCAGGCAATGACCCGGCAGAAGCATATACAACACTGTTCCGGGGAGCCCTTGGCTCAAAGGCCAGGATATCCGAAGTCCTTGTCAAAATGATTCCGCTGACATTGATGGCCCTGGGTATGTCCATCGCTTACAAGGCACAGCTCTGGAATATCGGTGCCAACGGTCAGCTGACGATTGGTGCGATTCTGGCCATTCTTCCGGGTATTTACCTCGGACTTCCGGCAGTGATCTTACTTCCGCTGTCCCTGATCTTGTCTGTCTTGGGCGGTGCCCTCTGGTGCGGTCTGGCAGCCTGGCTGAAAAACCGCTTCAATGCCAATGAAGTTATTACAACGCTGATGCTGAATTATATTGCAACCTATTTGCTTGCATTTCTTGTTTACGGTCCGATGATGGACCCTG
>JBNMJG010000297.1:0-2399 GCA_050873705.1 Coprococcus sp.
ACTGTCCACAACAAAGTTACCGCCGTAGATGATCATGATACATCCGATGATGACAAATATAATGCTTTTTATCGGAGAAAGGACCTCTTCCATTGGATCTTCTGCATTTTCACTGCGTGATCTTAAGGCATCTCTGACCTGAAAAACAACGAAGATAACAAAGAGTGCAAGAAGGGTAAGACCTTCCAGACGGCCGATATTCAGATGGCCGAAGCCGAACAGGCTGAATATCAGAAGCAGTGCTGCGGCAACAATTGAAAATGGAAACTCACGTTTCAAAATGCCTTCATTGACCGGAATGGCACTGATGGCAGCACAGGCACCGGTAACAACCATGAGGTTGAAAATGTTGGAACCAAGAACATTGCTGATGGCAATTTCATTCTGACCGGCCAGAGCAGCTGAACAGCTGACGGATAATTCCGGTGCACTTGTACCGAAGGCAACAATGGTCAGGCCGATGACAGCGGCGGGAATGCGAAGCAGTCTGGCAATGGATGAGCTGCCGTCTACAAACAGGTCCGCCCCTTTGATAAGGAGAATAAATCCGATGATCAATAAAATATAAGTCAGCATATATAAACACCTTTCGTAAAAAAATGGAACTTTTCAAGATGAAGCCAAAAAGAAAAAGTTCCTATGATAAAAAGTATAGCGACAAGCTATAAAAAAGTCAATGAAAATGAGAGAAGGAATTGCTTTTTGCAGATAGATGTAGGAAAATAGAAAAAGAGTGGAGATACACTTGATTAAAATATCAGAAAAGGAATGAAGAGAATGAAATATGATTTTACATCAATCATTGATAGAAAAGGTCAGGATGCCATGGCGGTAGATGGTCTCGGAATGTATCCGGGAATGTCGCCGTCCAGGCCGAAGGAGGGGTTTGATTTTATCCCGATGTGGGTGGCAGACATGAATTTCCCGACAGTACCGACGATCCCGGAAGCTATTATTGAACGAGCAAAACATCCGGCATATGGATATTTTGAACCGAGAGATGCGTATTTTGATGAGATCATTCGATGGCATCAGACAAGAAATGGTGTGAAAGGGCTGAAAAGAGAACATATCGGTTATGAAAACGGCGTGCTCGGAGGCCTCCTTTCTGTCATGCAGTGTCTGGCAGCGCCGGGAGATGCAGTTCTCCTGCATAGTCCGACCTATATCGGTTTTACAGCCAGCCTGAAGAACAGCGGTTATAAAATGGTACACAGTGAGCTGAAGAAGGATGCAGAAGGCATTTACAGAATGGATTATGAAGATATGGAAGCGAAGATTAAGAAGTATCACATCCATACGGCGATCATGTGCTCACCTCATAATCCTACCGGCCGTGTATGGGAGCAATGGGAATTGGAAAAAGCCATGGCTGTATATGAAAAATATGATGTGACTGTGATCTCTGATGAAATCTGGTCGGATATTCTTCTGGACGGACGGAAGCATATACCAACACAACAGGTGAATGATTATGCACACGAGCATACAGCAGCACTTTATGCACCAAGCAAGACATTTAATCTTGCCGGTCTGATCGGAAGTTATCATATTATTTATAATGAAGCTTTAAGAGACAGAGTAGATGCCAGAGGCAGTAAATCTCACTACAATGAGATGAATGTTTTATCCATGCATGCACTGATCGGTGCTTATAAGCCGGAAGGATATGAATGGGTGGATGAGTTGTGTCAGGTCCTGACGGAAAATGTTCATTTTGCCTGTGATTATATTGCGTCTCATTTTGAGGGTGTCAGTGTATCAAAACCGCAGGGAACATACATGCTGTTTCTGGATTGTACGAAATGGTGCGAAGAGCACAATCAAACAATGGATGAACTGCTTCAGGCCGGCTGGGATGTAGGTGTCGGCTGGCAGGATGGCCGTCCGTTCCATGGTACACATCATATCAGAATGAATCTGGCATTGCCGAAGAGCCGTGTGGAGGAAGCTTTTGAGAGACTTAGCCGATATGTTTTTTGTTGATTTTTCATTGGAAGTTGAGTATAATAACAGAGAAGTAGAAGACATAGATGGATAAGTGAATTTTTTATCACATAAAGGAGATTATATATAATGGAACAGTACAAAGAAGAGTTTATCCACTTCATGGTGGAAGCAGATGTGTTGAAGTTTGGTGAATTTACATTGAAGAGCGGCAGAAAGTCTCCGTTTTTCATGAATGCAGGTGCCTATGTGACAGGTTCTCAGTTAAAGCGTCTGGGACAGTATTACGCAAAGGCAATCCATGCAAAGTATGGTGATGACTTTGATGTACTGTTTGGACCAGCTTATAAGGGAATCCCTCTTGGTGTTGTAACAGCGATTGCCTTCAGTGATCTGTACGGCAAGGAAATCCGTTACTGTTCAGATCGTAAGGAAGCCAAGGATCATGGCGC
>JBNMJG010000298.1:0-2397 GCA_050873705.1 Coprococcus sp.
CGTGGGTTAGTAAGTTCCCCACATCCAGCTTCCTTCAGATTCCACCTCACGATGGACACCCTTGCCTTCGGCTATATCCTTCCCACTACCGGGCGGATTCCGGACTTACACCGGTTAGAAATGTGCGCCGCCGGGCACACGACAAAAAGAGGGGATATCCGTAAAGGGCATCCTCTCTTTGAGCATTTATCGTTCTATTCTCTTATCCTGACTGTTCAGGACAGCTGCTGATTAGTCAGCTAATGCAGCTGTGATGATAGCCATAGAGTAAACTTCTTCAGCATTGCATCCACGAGACAGGTCGTTGATTGGTGCATTCAGGCCTAACAGGATTGGGCCGTAAGCATCGAAGTTACCAAGACGCTGAGCGATCTTGTAACCGATATTACCTGCGTTGATGTCAGGGAATACGAAGACGTTGGCATGACCTGCAACTGGGTTGTTAGGGCATTTTGTACGTGCAACACGTGGAGAAACAGCGGCATCAAACTGTAATTCACCTTCGATTGGAAGAGTTGGAGCCTGTTCCTTAGCCATAGCTGCTGCTGTACGCATCTTGTCTACGTCTTCACCCTTACCTGAACCAAGTGTTGAGTAGCTCAGGAAAGCAACCTTAGGATCGATACCGAAAATACGTCCGCATTCTGCAGATTCGATAGCGATTTCTACCAGTTCTTCTGCTGTAGGTTTGATGTTGATCGCACAGTCTGCCATAGCCAGAACTTCGTTCTCACCTGTAGCAGATGGACGAACCATGATGAAGCAGGAAGATACGATCTTGTTGCCTGGTTTTGTCTTGATCAGCTGAAGGGCCGGACGAACAGTATCGGCTGTTGAGTATGTAGCACCACCAAGAAGAGCATCAGCAACACCCATCTTTACAAGCATTGTACCGAAGTAGTTGCCTGCCTGTAAAGTCTTACGTGCTTCTTCAGGCTGAACATTCTTGCTCTTACGAAGTTCACAGAACATAGCGATCATCTCGTCCATTCTGTCATAGTTCTCAGGATCGATGATCTGTGCACCTCTGATATTATATCCATATTCTTCTGCAGCAGCCTGTACAGCTTCTTCATTACCTACCAGGATTGGTGTAAGGAAGTTAGAAGCCAGCAGACGTGAAGCTGCTTCAAGAATTCTTTCATCTGTACCTTCTGTAAAAACGATTTTCTTCGGAGATTCTTTCAGTTTCTGAATCATCATACCGAAGCCCTGCATATTCTTGCTCATGATATATATTCCTCCTAAATTTTTGTCTTTTGACATTCTCACATATATAATTTATCACTTTTTTGGCAGATTGCAATGCATTCAGCGATAATTAAAAAATTAACAATTTTATATACCTTTTGTACAGGTTTTTAAACAATTATCACAAGTTTTACTGGTTTGCCTGAATGCATTTTACCAGATTTTCAAAAGCCATACTGTGTGATGCTTTGACAAGAACTGTATCCCCCGGCTGAAGTATTTCATTAAGCACTGCTTCCAAAGCTTCTCTTGTCTCATAATGCTTTGCATTGCCGCCATTCCCTACAGCCTCCTGATACATAGACTCAGAAAGTTCTCCGACACAAAGGATCAAGTCAATACATTTTTCTGCAGCATAATCTCCAACTTCACCATGCATCGCTCTCTCATTCTCACCCAGTTCAAACATATCCCCGAGAATGGCCACTTTGCGGCCCGGTGCTGTTGCCAGAAGATCAATTGCCGCTTTCATGGAAACAGGATTGGCATTGTAACAGTCATCGATGATTACCTTGTCTCCGGCCTCAATGAGATGGCTGCGGCCCGCAACTGCCTCAACATGGCTGATGCCTGCTGTAATCTCCTCTTTTGACATACCAAACTGAAGAGCAACTGCCGCTGCTGCCATGGCATTGTAAATCATATGTTCACCCGGCAGAGGAATATTCGCATGGACAACTTCATCTCCCATATGAATATCTGCACGGCTGCCCAGCAATCCGCGGTTTTCAGTATGATCTGCCCAGATTGCATTCTGTTTGTTCATACCGAAGGTCACCGGTGCTTTGCCGTAAACTTCATGAATGGATGCCAGCTTGTCATCATCACCATTGACAACAACTGTCCCCTCCGGATTCATAAAATCAAAAATTTCTGACTTAGCCCGAAGAATGCCGTCTCTGTCGATAAGATTTTCCAGATGGCACTGACCGATATTCGTCATAACACAGATGTCCGGTTTCGCCACCTCACTGAGACGGTGCATCTCACCAAATGTATTGATACCCATCTCAAGGACTGCGATCTGATCATCCTCCTGAATACCGAAGATTGTCAGCGGAAGTCCCACTTCATTATTGTAATTGCCGGCAGTCTTATGTACTTTATACCTCTCTGTAAGAACGGAAGCCACAAACTCCTTTGTAC
>JBNMJG010000299.1:0-2394 GCA_050873705.1 Coprococcus sp.
GGCATATCCGTCTGCCGCATGGGATGCTCCCTGCTCATGGCTGGTCAGGATATGTCTGATCTCATCTTTATGCTTATACAGTTCATCATATACATTTAAAATCGCACCGCCCGGATAACCGAAAACGGTATCCACACCCTGCTCTTTCAGACATTCAACTACAATTTCTGCTCCTGTTAATAACATTCTATTCTTCCCTTCCGAATCCTATACTGTCGGAGCCTGAAGGATCGCACCCTTGCTGCTGTCTGTTACAAGCGCAGCGTAACGTGCCAGATAACCTGTTGTAACCTTCGGCTCTCTTGGCTGCCATTTTGCTCTTCTTTCGGCAAGCACTTCATCAGAAACATCGACATTCAATGTATTTTCAGGAATATTGATCTTGATAATATCGCCTTCTTCAACAAGGGCGATATTGCCGCCAAGTGCTGCCTCCGGAGAAACATGACCGATGGATGCACCTCTGGATGCACCTGAGAAACGTCCGTCCGTGATCAGTGCTACACTGGATCCCAGACCCATACCTGCGATGGCAGATGTCGGATTCAGCATTTCTCTCATACCAGGTCCGCCCTTTGGTCCTTCATAACGGATAACAACAACATCTCCCGGTACGATCTTGCCGCCCTTGATCGCTGCAATAGCATCCTCTTCACAGTCAAAGACACGTGCAGGTCCTTCATGTACCATCATCTCAGGAACAACTGCAGAACGTTTAACAACGCTGCCGTTCACTGCAAGATTACCCTTCAGTACGGCAATTCCGCCTGTCTGGCTGTATGGGTTGTCAATTGGGCGGATGACTTCAGGGTTCTTGTTCTCACAGCCTTTGATATTCTCACCAACAGTCTTGCCTGTTGCAGTGATCAGGTCTGTATAAAGAAGTCCCTTCTTATTCAACTCGTTCATTACAGCGTAAATACCGCCTGCTTCATTGAGTTCTTCCATATATGTATGACCGGCCGGTGCCAGATGACACAGGTTCGGTGTCTTGGCACTGAGTTCATTGGCAATATCAAGATTGATCTCAACACCTGCTTCATGGGCAATAGCAGGAAGATGAAGCATTGTATTGGTAGAACATCCCAGAGCCATATCCACTGTCAGTGCGTTCATAAATGCCTTCTCTGTCAGGATATCTCTCGGACGGATATTCTTCTCAAGAAGTTCCATAACTTTCATACCCGCATGTTTTGCCAGTTCGATACGTTCGGAATAAACAGCAGGGATTGTACCGTTGCCCTGAAGGCCCATGCCGATGGCTTCTGTCAGACAGTTCATACTATTGGCAGTATACATACCTGAACAGGAACCGCATGTCGGACATGCATGCTGCTCATAATCAAGAACATCTTCCTCGGACATCTTGCCTGCTGCATAAGAACCGACCGCCTCAAACATACTTGAAAGACTTGTCTTGTGACCCTTCACATGACCTGCTAACATCGGACCGCCGCTGACAAATACTGTCGGCACATTCACTCTGGCAGCTGCCATCAGAAGTCCCGGTACATTCTTATCACAGTTAGGCACCATAACCAGTGCATCGAACTGATGAGCAATAGCCATTGCCTCTGTGGAATCTGCGATCAGGTCACGTGTTACCAGGGAATACTTCATACCGATATGTCCCATAGCAATACCATCACATACAGCGATTGCCGGGAAAACAACTGGTGTACCGCCTGCCATGGCAACGCCAAGCTTTACTGCATTGACAATTTTATCAAGGTTCATATGACCCGGTACAATTTCATTGTAGGAACTTACGATACCCACAAGTGGTTTCTTCATTTCTTCCTGAGTCATTCCCAGTGCATTAAACAGGGAACGATGCGGTGCCTGCTGCATACCGCTTTTTACATTATCACTCTTCATTCTATTAATTCCTTCCTGAAAAAAATATCTTTATGTATTTATCTCTATCCTTTTGTCACGAACTTCTGTATATCTTCACATGGAACACAACTTCCTGTGAAAGAAAAAATTTACTGAATCTCTGCTGCGATAGCATCGCCCATCTCTTTGCAGCCAAGCTGTGTACAGCCTTCAGACATAATATCAACCGTTCTGAGCCCTTTCTTCAGAACAGCCTTAACTGCTGCTTCAATAGCATCTGCTTCCTTGTCAAGGTTTAATGAATATCTGAGCATCATAGCCGCTGAAAGAATAGTTGCGATCGGATTTGCCTGATTCGTTCCTGCAATATCCGGTGCAGAGCCATGACTTGGTTCATACAGGCCAAGGCTTGTCTCGCTGAGGCTGGCGGATGACAGCATACCGATGGAACCTGTAATCTCACTTGCTTCATCAGAAAGGATGTCACCAAACATATTCTCTGTCAGAATAACATCAAACTGGCCCGGATTCTTTACAAGCTGCATCGCACAGTTA
>JBNMJG010000300.1:0-2388 GCA_050873705.1 Coprococcus sp.
GCTTATTACAGCCGCGGCTGTGATTCCCGGGAATTGTTTCAGGGATTGAAGATTTCAAAAACGGATGCTTATGAGAAGAAGTTGAACCAATATAATACAATATTTCTGAATATGCAGGAATTTCTTAGCCGCAGTAAAGATATGGATCAGCTGTTGGATAGATTGAAGAGATTGGTTTTAAGAGAAATTATTCAGGAATATTCTCAAATTGATTTCTTTGATAGTACAGATTTAGTGGAAAGCATGAGAGATGTTTACCAGCAGACAAAATGTCCGTTTGTAGTTGTTATTGATGAATGGGACTGCATTTTCCGTGAATATCGGGAGAATCATGAAGCACAGGAACAGTATCTTGATTTCCTGAGAGATTTCCTGAAGGACAAAGCTTATATCCATCTGGCTTATATGACCGGGATTTTGCCGATTAAGAAATACGGCACACATTCAGCGCTCAATATGTTTGATGAGTTTTCCATGACGAATCCGGGACCGTTGGCAGAGTTTGTCGGTTTTACGGAGGATGAGGTTGCTGCTTTATGTGAGCAATATGGCAGAAATCTGTCTGAACTGAAAGAGTGGTATGACGGTTATCATTTTGAGATGGCCAAATCTATTTACAGTCCTCGTTCTGTGGTGACGGCTATTTTGACGGGTATTTGTGATTCTTACTGGAATCGGACAGAAACATTTGAAGCCCTTCGGTTTTATATTGATATGAACTTTGAAGGACTCAGGGATGACGTTTTGAGTATGTTGGCAGGGGAGAGAATACCGGTCAATACGGGCACATTTTCAAATGATATGACAACGTTCTATAGTGAGGACGATGTGCTGACACTGTTGATACATCTGGGGTACCTGGGGTATGATTTCTCATATAAGGAAGTTTTTATTCCAAACAGCGAAGTCCGTGGAGAATATATCAATGCTGTTGCCGCATCCCAGTGGGGTGAAGTATCCAAGGCATTGAAGCATTCTTCGGATACCCTTCAGGCTATCTGGCAGAAGCGCCCGGAGAAAGCAGCCGAGGGAATTGAGCAGGCACACTTTGAAACGTCCCATATTCAGTACAACGATGAAAATGCATTGAGCTACACCATTTCTCTTGCGCTCTATGCAGCGAGAAATTTCTATACTGTATATCGGGAACTGCCGACAGGCAAAGGATTGGCTGATATGGTTTTCCTGCCTCGCAGACAGTTCCCGGATAAACCGGCATTGGTGGTAGAACTGAAATGGAATCACAGTGCCGAGGGCGCGATTGCCCAGATCAAAGAAAAACAGTACTGCAAAAGCCTTGAAGACTATCAGGGAAATATTCTGTTGGTAGGCGTCAACTATGATAAAGTGACGCGGGAACATACCTGTGTCATCGAAGAGGCTGAAAAATAGTCAGTTTTTTTTCTTTTGAATATGGTATTTCTTCATTCGATATACCAGATTCTGACGATTCATATTTAGCTGCCTTGCAGCTTTGGCGATATTGCCGTTATTGTCCAGCAGAGCCTGGGTGATAGCGGCTTTTTCGCGATTTTCGAGGGTTGAAAAGAGATTCTCTGTATCGATCATCGGCATCTCCTGATTTGGTACGGAGAACTGTGGGGATTCGTGGACCGGCCGCGGCTGGGCTGAGGCCGGATAGAAGGTGTTGATGGCCGGCTGCGGCTGTTCAACAGTTCGACGAGATGTCTCGGCCCCGGACAGCGCATCACTTAAATATTGCGGAAGTGCCTTTAAATGGATCAGCGCATCATTATCCGGGGTAATGTTGACGGCAGATTCAATAACATGCTTCAGCTGTCTTACATTGCCGGGCCATGAAAAGGTCATAAAAAACTGTCGGGTCTCATAATCCAGACCTCTGATGTTTTTTTGGTATTTTTTATTAAATGTTTGAATAAAGTGCTCAGTCAGCAATTCGATATCCCGTTTTCTGGAGACCAGAGGCGGAATGACAATGGAAATCACGGACAGACGGTAGAATAGATCCTGCCGGAGCTGTCCTTTTTTGATGGCTTCGGCAGGGGTTGTATTCATGCTGCTGATGATACGGACATCTGTTTTGATATTGGCTGAGCCGCCGAGGCGCCGCAGTTCTTTCTCTTCAAGAACACGAAGCAGCTTGGCCTGGGAATTCAGTGACATGGAGTTAAGTTCATCCAGAAAAAGGGTGCCGCCTTTGGCCTGTTCGAAAAGGCCGGCCTTGTCTACGGAACCGGTGAAACTGCCTTTGGTTGTACCGAACAGAAGGCTTTCAAGAAGACTTTCCGGAATGGCCGCACAGTTGATTGCCAGAAAAGGATGATCTCTGCGGGCACTGTTGTTGTGAATGGCATTGGCGAAAATCTCTTTGCCTGAACCGGTGTAGCCGGCCAGAAGGACGGAAGC
>JBNMJG010000301.1:0-2375 GCA_050873705.1 Coprococcus sp.
CATGATATGCGTACACCGTTAAACGGTATTGTCGGTCTTCTGAAAATAGATGAGGATCATTTTGAAGATCAGGAGCTGGTGAAAGAAAATCACAAGAAAATGCAGATTTCCGCTGAACATCTTTTATCCCTGATCAATGATGTGCTTCAGATGAGCAAAATTGAAGACGGAACAGTTTTGCTGACCCATGAATGCATTGACCTGAATAAGCTTTCTGAAGAAATTGTCACGATTATTAAGGGGAAAGCCCTGGAAGCGGGTATTGACTGGATTTACGAAAAGAATGAAGCAGCTGTTTTTTATCCTTATATTTACGGCAGTCCGCTTCATCTGCGGCAGATTTTTCTCAATATTTACGGCAATTGCATCAAATATAATCGCCCGGGTGGAAAGATAACCACAAGGGTTGAGACATTGGAAGAACATGATGGCATCTGTACTTATCGCTGGACAATTTCCGATACCGGTGTGGGGATGAGCCATGAGTTTTTGAAACATATCTATGAACCTTTTGTTCAGGAAAAGAATGACGCCCGCAGCGTTTATCATGGAACAGGACTTGGTATGTCTATTGTCAAAGAACTGATCGATCGGATGGGCGGCAGTATTTCCGTTGACAGTGAACCCGGCAAAGGATCGACCTTCATAGTGGCGATTCCCTTTGAAATTGCACCGGCACCGACACAGGATCCGGATGAAACTGCAGCGAAAACAGGGAACATTGGCGGACTGCATCTGATGATGGCTGAGGATAATGAACTGAATGCTCAGATTGCGGAGACCCTGCTTAAAGATCAGGGAGCCGAAGTAACAGTTGTGCATAACGGAAAACAGGCGGTTGATCTGTTTGCGTCTGATCCTGCAGGAACCTTTGATGCCATTCTTATGGACATCATGATGCCGGTGATGGATGGCTTAACTGCGGCAAGGACAATCCGGGCTTTGGATCGTCCGGATGCCAAAACAATTCCGATCATTGCCATGACAGCCAATGCTTTTAAGGAAGATGAAGAAAAGTGTCTGGAAGCAGGAATGAATGCACATTTGGTAAAACCACTTGATATTGAAAAAGTAAAACACACAATAGAAGGACAGGTTCGGATTCATCAGTAAAACAAAACCCATCACTTTGGGTAAATCCAAAAGGCCGGATTAAAATCGGACTTTTTGGAGAGACCTCAAAGTGATGGGCTTTTTTATGTCTCAATGATGATACAGTTCGTATATTTACCTTTTACCTCAGGCTGCCAGCGGATTTCTCTGCATAATCCTGCAAGAACCTTGTAGGCCAGTTCGTTTTTGGTGTCCTTCGGATTGAAAGGAGCACCTCCGTAACGGAGCACCATTCGCGCCTGGCAGACTTTTCTGAATATTCCACAGTCATGGAAATATCACACTCTGACAGTATCGGCATCAGGATCTGTACACATAATTCTTCGAAAACGCTGCTGATGCGATAAGCAGTTTTGACGGAGATCTGATTCTTGTAGCAATATTCTTCAATCTGGCTCTGGGTTCCGATAAAGTCAAAGGATTCGGAGTTTACATGGATGTGAAGGACTTTCAGTCCGTTTACAAAGGCACGGGTACGTTCCTTTACAGGATGGTCAAAAATCTGTTCGGGTGTGCCCTCTTCATAGATAATGCCCTGATCCATATAAAAGACTCTGTTGGAGATTTCCTTTGCAAAACGCATTTCATGAGTGACGATCATCATGGTTTTGACAGATTGAGAGAGCTGCCGGATGACGGTTTGAACCTCTCCAACCATGGTCGGATCCAGTGCGGAAGTCGGTTCGTCAAAGAGAATGGCTTCAGGCTCCATGGCCAATGTTCTGGCAATGGCAACACGCTGTTTCTGACCGCCTGACAGTTCAGAAGGATAACGCAGTGCCTGTCGGCCAAGGCCTACGGAATGCAGCAGGGACATTCCTTTGTCAAAGGCTTCCTGGCGGGTTCTCTTCTTCAGATCGATCTGGGGCATCATAATATTTTCAATGACAGTCAAATGTTCAAATAAGTTAAAGGACTGGAAAACCATGCCGACTTTCTGACGGATCAGGTCAATATTGCAATTTTTGTCCGTAACATCTGTTCCGTCAATCAGAATATGTCCGGAAGTCGGTGTTTCCAGCATATTGATGCAGCGCAGCAGTGTTGATTTTCCGGTGCCGGATGGTCCGATGACGCTGATGATATCGCCATCCTGAATAATGGTATTCACATCCTTCAGGGGTGTGGAAGCAGGATATTCTTTGCGTAAGTGCTGAATCTCGATCATAATTTGTCACTCCCTTTCAGTCCGGTGAGGATTTTGCTCCGGTCTCTGTTCTTTGGATCCATGGCGTACTGCAGCCGTCCGATGATCAGTGTAA
>JBNMJG010000302.1:0-2368 GCA_050873705.1 Coprococcus sp.
AAACCGGCATGGAATATCAAACACTGCAATATCCGGCATAAAAGTCACCTGTGGTGCTGTATTCTGAATCACAAAAGGAATATCTCCGTCCTGACAACTCTCAAGAAGCTCTCTGTCTCCGCCAATGGTACTGTTGGGATAAATCTGAATCTTCACTTTCCCGCCACTTAAACGGGTCACTTCCTCCACAAAAGCCTCCGCATAAAGCTGTGTTACTGTATCCTCCGGGCTGGCCGTTGCCAGGGGCCAGGCATAGCGCTGCACTTCTTCCCCGCTGCCTGCAGAACTCTGACTGCTGCCGCAGGCCGTCAAAATACCTGTTATTCCCAAAATCAGGGCAATTGCTGTCCAAAATTTTTTCATTGTGTCCTCCTACATCCAATTCAAAGCTCTGTGATTTCCTATGAGATTAAAATAAGGCTGATGGCCGGTATAAATGTGATCAAAAGCAAAGCAGCGATAAAATAGATGATCATCGGTGCTGCTTTCTTCGCCACATGCATCACCGGTACATCTGAAATAGATCCGGCCACAAAAAGATTCACACCGATCGGCGGTGTCACGAATCCCACTGCCAGATTGACAACCATCATGATACCAAAATGGATACCGTTCATACCTGCTGCTTCCACAATTGGCAGCAGAATCGGCGTCAGGATCAGAATAGCCGGCGTTGTGTCCATCACCATGCCCACAATTAACAGGAACACATTTATCACCAGCAGCAGCACAATTTTGCTTGTAAAATGAGTCAGGATCCAGGTGCTGACTAACTGCGGCACCTGCATCAATGTCAACACCCTTGAAAAAGCGACCGAGGCCGCAAGGATGAACATAATCGGCCCATAAGTCCGCACAGCTTCCACAAAGATGGACCAGAGTTCCCTCACTTTAATGGATTTGTAGATAAACAGACTGACAATCAGCGCATAAAAAACAGAGATAACCGCTGCTTCTGTTGGCGATGTAACCCCGGTATAAATACAGCCAAGGATGATCACCGGACTGAGTATGGCCCAGAAACTCTCTTTTAACACAGCCGCAAGGCCTTTCTTGTGCAGCTCGCCGACAACTTCCCCAATCTTCTCACGGTCTTCGCCATTTTTCCGGCAATAAAACCAGGCGTAAACCATCAATAAGCCACTGATCAACAGTCCCGGAATAATTCCCGCCAGAAAAAGATCACTGACAGATTCCCCTGAAGCCATCCCATACATAATAAAAGGAATACTCGGCGGAATGATCACCCCCAGCCCGCCGGCCACAGCCACAATGGCTGTGGAAAATTCTTTCTCATAACCGAGGTTCACAAGAATCGGAATGGTCATGCTGCCCACAGCCGCCACTGTTGCCGGCGCTGAACCGGAAATTGCACCATAGAAAAGGCAGGTAACAATCACCGCACAAGGCATTCCTGCTCTTCTTTTCCCAAGGAAATAGGCAAACACATCAAAAAGCTTTCTTGAGATGCCGCCTCTGGCCATCAAAATTCCCGAAAGAACAAACATCGGCACCGCCAGCAGCGGAAAACTGTCCAGACCGCCCAGCATGGAACGGATGACAAACTGGCCGGAAGCTGTAAAAGACGGATCAAAGGCTCCCGGAAGGATAGACGCAATGCCTAACGCAATAGACACCGGTATCGCGATCACCAGGCATACCACAAATAGAATAAATACAACTACTGCTGACACGCTTTCTCATCCTCCTTTCCTTTACCTCTCACTGTCTGAAACTCTGCGATCCATCGCTGCAGAATACGAAAAGCGACCAATATAAAACTCACTAAAGGTGCCGCCTGAATATAATACATCGGAATATGGCAGGCAGGACTGACCTGACCGCTTGAAATGGCTGACTGAAGATATCTCACTGCAAAAGGAATCAGGTAAATAAAAAAGGTCAGCTCCAGTGTATGATTTACCAATTTAAAAAGGGCTTTGCCTCTCTTAGGAAATACTGCAACAAACTGTTCAATCTTGATAGAGATACATTTCTTTGTGCAGTAGCTGACGCTTAAAAAGCCTGACCAGATAAACAGATAACGTGTCAATTCCTCTGACCATGACGGTGACATGCCGAAGACACATCTGGAAAAGACCTGTATTCCCATGATCACTGTCATTGCAATGAGACTGACGGTCATCAGCCACTCTTCAAGGCTCTCATTCAACCACTTAAGCACTTTCTTCATCTTGTTCTCCTATCAAAAATATCTGTTGTCCTGTTTCTTAAAAAAGCAACGCCCTTCTTTATCAATTCACTTATTTTTTGCTGCAGTGCCAAAATATCCATTCTTTTAGAATGTACATCATTTTGGCACTGCAGCCTGTTAATTTTTCAATACAGCCTGTTGATTCGCTGTGAA
>JBNMJG010000303.1:0-2368 GCA_050873705.1 Coprococcus sp.
AATTCAAATCCATCTGTAAAACGAGTTGATGCATTGACGTAAACAGCGGCTGCATCCACCTCATCCAGGAATTTTCTGGCATTGGCGTAGTCTTTTGTCACAATGGCTTCGGAATGACCGGTGTTGTAACGATTAATATGCTCAATGGCTTCATCCACAGATGATACTGTTCTTACAGAGGCAATCAGATCCAGGTATTCAGTCCCCCAGTCTTCCTCTGTTGCCTTCTTCATATCCGGAACCACTTCGAGGGCAGCTTCATCTCCGCGAAGCTCACAATGCTTCTCTCTCAGAGCTTTTGCAATGGCCGGAAGTGCCTCCCCAATAATATCCTTATGGATCACCAGTGATTCACAGGCATTGCAGACACCTGTTCTCTGTGTCTTGGCATTCAGAATGATCTTCACTGCCATATCAATATCCGCAGAGGCATCCACATAGATATGGCAGTTGCCGGTACCTGTTTCGATCACAGGTACTGTGCTATTCTCAACAACAGTGCGGATCAGACCGGCACCGCCCCTAGGGATCAGCACATCAATATACTGATTCAGACGCATCATGGCTTTGGCAGTCTCACGGCTTGTATCCTCCACCAGCAAAATAGCATCCTCACTGCCGCCCCCTGCTGCGATGGCCTTTCTCAGCACTTTTGCAATGGCCATATTGGAATGAATGGCGTCACTGCCGCCCTTTAAGATCACTGCATTATTAGTTTTGAAACATAAACCGAAGGCATCCGCTGTCACATTCGGTCTGGATTCATAGATAATACCGATAACGCCGATTGGCACTCTCTTCTTACAAATCTCAAGGCCATTCGGGCGAATAGAAGAATTGATGATCTCACCGATCGGATCTTCCAGGGCAATCAGCTGTGTCAGCCCCTCTGCCATACCGGCAATGCGGCTTTCTGACAAAGCCAGACGGTCCACCATCGGTTCCGGCATATTCTTCTTCCTTGCTGCCTCTATATCTATGGCATTGGCTTTCAGAATCTCATCCTGCTCATCCACCAGTGCCTGTGCTGCCAGTGCAAGAATCTGATTCTTCTGTGTTGTTCCCATTCGGTTCATCTGTCTTGATGCCTGTTTGGCTCTTCTGCCAAGTTCTTCAATCGTTGTCATCTGCCGCATCTCCTTTCCGTATCACCTCTTCAGGTGTTATCACCAGATCCATCATTCTGTCGTGTTCTTCAAAAGGTATTTCATCTAATAACTGAAAATCATAAGCTAATCCGCAGGCTGTCACCCGGCTGCCGAAACGCTCCAGCCATGCATCATAAAAACCGCCGCCATAGCCCATCCGATGCATCTGTCTGTCAAAAGCTGTTCCCGGAACAATCAGAAAGCCCTCAAATATCTCCTCCTGACATGCTGCCGAAGGCTCAGGAATGTCATAATATCCCGGTACTGTATCTTCTGTTGATGTAATTTGATAAAAATGCATCTCATGGGGACCTGTCACTCTTGGAAGAGCCACTCTTTTGCCGTCCTCCAGCGCTTTATCTATCAGCAGCCATGTATCCGCCTCCCCTTTGCAGGAGGCATAGCACAAAATCGTATCAGCCTCTTTGTATTCTTCCAGACAAATGACTTGTTTTGCAAACTGCTGTCCGCAATTCTGACAGGTTTCACTGTCAAGATGTCGTCTTCTTGACAAAACTTTCTTTCGAAGGGCTTTCTTAGCCTCACCAATATCAGTTGGCATGTTTTTTCTTTCTGGCCAGATTTTCAGCTGCCTGTTCCTTTAATGAAACAATGCTGCCATCCGGTCTCTTGACATCTATATTGTTTAACTGGCTTCTCATATTAGCACGAACAGATTCAATATAAGCCTCTCTTAATTTCACCTGCTCCTGCTTTTCTTCCTGTGTCAGTCCTTCACTTTTGCTTTTATGGTATAATTCATTAATTCTTTTAATATCAGCATCTGTAATCATGGATTTCTTCTTCTCCTCCGTTGATGATTTTTTCAGGTTCTATATAATCCAGAATATTAAAATTCTCACTCTTATGAGCCAGGAATAATGTTCCCTTCTCCTGTCCCTTCATGATATCGTCAATGACATGAAAATCTTTGCCGTTCGCTATAATCATATCACATCCTGCATCATTGGCAATACGTGCCGCATCAATTTTTGTCTTCATACCGCCGGTCCCGTAATCGCTGCCTGCACCTTTGGCAATCTCATAGAGGGAATCATCAATATCTGTCACACATTCAATAAACAGCGCATCCTTATTCTGGGACGGGTCATCTGTATAAAGTCCGTCTATATCCGACATAAGAATCAATAAATCCGCACCTGTTATGGCTGCCACAACTGCAGACAGGGTATCGTTGTCACCGATCTCGATCTCATCTG
>JBNMJG010000304.1:0-2367 GCA_050873705.1 Coprococcus sp.
CCTGTAATGTCTGCTGTTTCTTTAAACTGTTTTGCCTGTACAAGGGCGTTCTGACCGGTTGTACCATCCAGTACGATCAGATTCTCACGATAAGCTTCCGGATATTCCCGCTCAATGATACGGTTGATTTTCTTAAGTTCTTCCATAAGGTTCTTCTTGTTGTGCAGTCGTCCTGCCGTATCACATAAAAGAATATCCGCTTTTCTGGCCTTTGCTGCTGCAATGGCATCATAAATCACAGATGCAGGATCAGAACCTTCCTGACCGGCAATGATATCCACACCGGCTCTGTGTGACCATTCTGTCAGCTGTTCAATGGCTGCAGCTCTGAATGTATCGGCCGCTGCAAGAACAACTTTTTTGCCGGCTTTTTTGTACTGTCCTGCCAGTTTGCCGATGGTTGTTGTCTTACCGACGCCGTTGACACCGATCACCAGCACAACAGATGTCTGATGTTCAAAGGCATACGCATCCTCATCCACACGCATCTGTTCCTTGATCGTATCTGCCAGCAGCTGTTTGCATGCCTGAGGTTCCTTAATGTGCTGTTCTTTGACTTTCTTTTTCAGCTCCTCAATGATATTCTCTGTGGTGTGGATACCAAGATCCGCCATCACAAGCACTTCTTCCAGCTCCTCATAAAAATCTTCATCAATACTGGAGAAACCGGAGAAAATAGCATCAAAACCGGACATAATATTATTTCTTGTTTTTGTCAGCCCTTCCACAAGACGTGAAAAAAAGCCTTTCTTTTCTTCAGACATAAACTGCCTCCTTATTTTCCTAATTCATTTTCTATCAGATTTACAGAAACCAGAGTTGAAACACCCTTTTCCTGCATAGTAATACCGTAAAGGACATCTGCTGTATTCATCGTTCCCCGTCTGTGAGTGATCACAATAAACTGTGTGTCCTTTGTCAGATTGTGCAGGTACTCTGCAAAACGCTTGACATTGGCATCGTCAAGCGCCGCCTCAATCTCATCCAGCAGGCAGAACGGTGATGGTTTCAAACTCTGAATAGCAAACAGCAACGCAATGGCCGTCAACGCTTTCTCTCCGCCGGATAACTGCATCATATTCTGCAATTTTTTACCAGGCGGCTGTGCCGTGATAATAACACCTGTCTCCAGAAGATTTTCAGGGTCTGCCAGTTCAAGGGTTCCCTTGCCGCCTCCGAAAAGTAATTTGAATATACGGTCAAATTCTTTGCGGATCTGCATAAACTTCTCCTGAAACTGCTTCTGCATAGAAATATTCAAATCTTCAATAATACCTGCAAGCTTGCCTTCGGCTTCCACCATGTCATCATGCTGTGTTTTCATGGTCTCATATCGTTCAGCCACCGCCTTGTATTCCTCAATAGCATTGACATTGACATTGCCCAGTGCTTTAATCTCACCCTTAATGTCGGATGTCATCTTTTTCAGTTTTGAAAGCGGCAATGCCTGCAATTCATCATCTGACAATTCTCTTGCTGTCTGGTAAGTCAGACCATATTCCTCCCACATATAACTGCTGAGCTGACTGCGGTTTTCTTCCAGTTTTTCTTTCTGACTTCCCAACCTGAACTGTTCTCTGTCTAAACGGCTGATGGTTTCTGATAATTCTTCACGCTTCGCAAAAAATGTTTTATGCTCCGCGGCATATTGGCTGCGTTCATCCGTTTTTTGCTGAAGGATGGACTGACTCTCTGTCATTTTCTCCATCACCGCAGCAATCTGCGTATCCGTTTTCTCTATCTGTTCACGGATCTCAGCCTTTTCCTTTCCGAAAGCTGCCTTCTGTTCATGATAATCCGTCAATTTTTCCTGAAGATGCTGGCCCTCACTGCGATTCTGCTCAATACTCTTCCTGATAAACGCTTTCTTCTGCACCTGGTTGGCATAATGGATCCGCATATCTGCAGTCTGATTATTGAAGTTTCGCTCCTGCTCAGAAATTTCCTCCAGCTTTGCTGTCAAAGATGCGGTAAGTGCCTCTGCATTCTTCTTTTTTGTCTCAAGTTCAGTCAGCTGCTGAGTCAGCTGCTGCTTAAATTGCCTGATCTGTTCCTGCTGTGCTTTAATCTGCGCTGTCTCGCGATTGATATCCTGTATGGATTTTGCATGTTCACCACGGCTTTCATCCACCTGTTTCAGGCGGAGGCGCACCGTATTCTGATGCAGCGTCAGCTTTGACTCTTCGGCCGTATTCTTCTCTATGGCTGCCTTATTGCTTTCTTTATCTGACTGCAGCTGATTGATCTGCTGTTTCAGTGAAGCCCCCTCCTTGCGAAGGCTTTCCACATGTTTCTGCAACTCCTCCATCTCTCGATGCCGTCCAAGCAAATTGCCTGTATTCTTATAAGCACCGCCGGACAATGAAC
>JBNMJG010000305.1:0-2340 GCA_050873705.1 Coprococcus sp.
GGGAATTCACAATGGCTTCACCGCCAAAAACAGCTGTTGTAAACGGAACAGAAATTGTTGTATAAACATCCATGCCCTTCCGCTCATATCCCGGCTTCTCATCTACGTTGATCTTCAGAAGCAGATCGCCTGCTTCACCGCCGTTCATACCCGGACCGCCTTTGCCGCGAAGGCGGATACTCTTGCCGTCCTCAATACCTGCCGGTACACGTACCTTCAGGCTCTGAGTCGGAGCACCCTGACCACTGCTTAAATTAATCACTTTCTCACAGCCAAAAGCTGCATCTTCAAAGCTGACTCTGATCTCGGCATGAAGGTCCTGGCCCTTGCTCTTGAAACTGCCGCCGCCAAAACCGCTGCCATAGCTCTGCTTGAATCCCTGACCGCCGAAACCGCTGCTGCTTCTTCCTCCACGGAACATATCTCCGAAAATATCCCCAAAGATATCATCCATATTGCCGTTCTGGCCGCCCTTAAAATGGAACTCCTGATAACCGCCATTGCCGCCAAAACCGCCTTGGAATCCGCCAAAGCCGCTGCCTGCACCTGCACCGCCGTAAGCGCCGCCTGCTGCACCTTCTTCGAAGGCTGCAAAACCATACTGGTCATAAAGCTTTCTCTTCTTCTCATCACCGAGAACATTGTATGCTTCGGTGACTTCCTTAAACTTCTGTTCTGCCTGTTTATCCCCCGGATTGGTATCCGGATGATATTTCTTCGCTAATTTTCTATATGCACGCTTAATCGCTTTCTCATCTGCACCTTTATTTATACCAAGTACTTCATAATAATCTCTCTTAGCCATCACTGTCCACCTCCGGCTTTATAATCAACTCATGTAACTGCTGAACACTCGTACAGTTACCAATGAACATTTCTATGTTTCCTGCATGTTAATAGAGGACACGGCATCAACCGCATCCTCCTCAACGCTCTTTGTTCTATTTGTACTATAACACCCATTGTCAATGATGTCAATAGCTTCAAAAAATATTATTGGAATTTTATCTGATTTACATGCAATCAGCCCTATTCAAAGCCACGCTTTACAGTCCATCCCGATAAATCCGGTTAATCTTCGCCTGGGCCGCTTCCATTTCTTTCTTCTGGATAATGGCTTCTCTGTCGCTTAAAATGGCAAGCATTTCATCCACCACATCCTCAGGCCGGGGCTGACTGACTCGATACAAATAGCCCAGCATTCTCGTCGCCGTATAATCGGTATTCATCTGCCGATAGGCAATCTCCCGGCAAAAATCATCGGGATAGCCCTTATCCTTTAAGGCTTTATATAATTCATTGCTTCTGTCACTTGCCATCGCTTATCACCTTGCTAAATAATAATGCCATTACAATGATCCATCTCATGCTGACAGATTTGTGCCGTCCAACCGCTGAATTTCTGGCGGCGCACTGTCCAGCTCATATCTCTGTATTCCACTTCGATTTCTCTGTATCTTGTCGTCTTCCTTACACCTGTCAATGACAAACAGCCCTCTTCCGTTTCATAAGGGCCGCTTTTCTTCAACAGTACCGGATTAAACATCACCAAATCAACGATGCCCACATTCACAATAATGACATTCTTGCGAATACCGATCATGTTTGCCGCCATGCCGACACACTCCGCACGATGAGCTCTCAATGTATCCTGCAAGTCTTGTCCTATCTGAATATCATCCCTGGTTGCCGGTTCTGATTTCTGCCCCAGGAAAAATATATCATGCATTATCTCTTTTACCATATGTATCAACGACTCCTTCTGTATTCTATACCCGCACTTAACATCCGAATTTATCTATTAGATCTGCAATTTTAAGCATTTGTTCAATTGTATCTTCGTACGAAACATAATCATCTGAAAAATAATTTGTAATCGCCTCATAATCCTGTTTATAAAAATCATCATGACAAAATCTTCTGATTATCCCGGAAATATTAACTCCTTCTTTCGCCGAAGGACAAATTGACATCCTTTGTCTATGACTGCGTATCTCTCCAAACAGCTTCTCAAAATTAATGTCAAAACATATTCGCTCTGTTAATTTATATATATCATATAAATGTCTGGAATATCGCTTAGATTTATCCTGTAAATAATAATCACACAACGCAAAAATCTTATCAATATATGTTCGCTCTATTGACTGCAATTTCATCGTAAACTCATCGAGAAAGAACTGCGCTGCTATATCTAAGCGGCCTTTTCCTTTTAGAAAATCACCTATATAATTTTCAATTACTACATTTTCTGTTGGAAAAGCATATGAACCTAATGCTGTTTCCAACTTTACAGATGACAACATCCTATCATCTGCAAAACCAAAAACGGATTCATAA
>JBNMJG010000306.1:0-2327 GCA_050873705.1 Coprococcus sp.
GATATAAAACTGCTTTACAACGATGTCTTTGACAAAAAGAGGCACGATACGGATCAGGGGGCTCTGCTGGACAGAGGCGTTGGTGGTGATATCCGCATTCAGAAATTTGTCATTAATATAATAGCGCATATAGTTGTGGACATGGGTGATGATTTCCTCAAAGGTATAGTCACCCATGCGCGGGTCCACGGAAGGATAAACCATAGCGATAAAGTTCCGCAGTGTGTCTGATGGAAAAATATTGCGCAGATTCACGGGAAGAGCCAGTGCCGCGGGATATTCCCTGAATACGTGATCTTCCTTTTGCTTTTCCAGAAGGGCATACAGAAGAACTGCGTTTAAGTATTCTGTCAGAGTCACATGATAGCTTCGGGCTTTCTGCAGGACTTCCTGTACAGAAAGAAGACCGTGGATGATATTCAGGGTGTAAAAAGGTTCTCTGTGTCCCCGGATCCGGTAGGCTTTGCCCTGGCTGCGGGGCCGTTTGACCTTGGAGGAAGCATACTTGATGTAGGCATCTTCCATTTCTTCCGGTCTCGGCGGCTCATTGATATCCAGAACACCCCGGGTGCTGGATATCTCATATCCCTTCAGACGGAGATAGACCGCAGTGATGGTTTTCAGCAGTTTCAGGGCGCCGCTGCCGTCGGAGAGGGAGTGAAAGACTTCCAGGGAAATCCGGCATCTGTAATAGTAGATCCGGATCAGATATCTATTGTTGGATTTAAAAAGCATCGGCATACATGGATTGATGATATCCGGCATGACGAAAGGTCCCGGACGGTCATTGGGTTCCAGATATCGCCAGAAGATGCCCTTTCGTAGGGCAACTTTGAATGCCGGGAATCTCGGCAATGTCAGGTCCACAGCCTTCTGCAGTGTGTCGGGGTCGATTTCCTCCTTTAAAACAACTGACAGACGGAACACATTGGAGAAGTTCTTGCGCTGAAGGGTCGGATAGACATTGGCGGATAAATCCAGCTTGTACCATGTTTTTTGCTGTTTATTTGCTGAATGATTCTTTGTTTTATTGATTGTTTTCATAATTTTTATTATAATGTTACTCACCATCAATAGCAAGAGCAAAAGAAAAACAAAAACAGGAAGGAGAAGATCAATGGCAATAAGTGAGAGATACAATCAGGGGCTGATGAAAGCAATTAAAAGAATGCATACGCTTGTGGAGAGTGATGATCTTGACAGAGTCCGGTCATCCCAGGAGAATATCAGTACACTGTTGAAGAATAGAGAATTGAATTATGAACCTTTTCAGGTGGGAGAGATTCCGGCAGAGTGGGTCAGTGTGAAACGGAGCCATATGAAGAAGTTCGTGATTTTTTATTGCCATGGCGGCGGTTACAATACAGGCAGTTTCCATTATGCCAGAAGCATTACGAATAAGCTGTCAAGCAGCACATCCATGGATGTCCTGAGTTTCGATTATCGTCTGGCACCGGAATACCCTTATCCGGCAGCTACAGAGGATGCCATGGCAGTATGGGATTATCTGATGCATCTGGGATACGGTGCCAGAGATGTGATTGTGGCAGGTGATTCCGCCGGCGGCAATCTGGCTCTGTCCCTTGTCCTGAAGCTGAAGGAGCAGGAACGGATCCTGCCAAGGGGGCTGATCCTCTTCTCGCCATGGACGGATCTGACAGGCAGCGGCAAGTCCTATGAGACGAAAGGGGATGTAGATCCGATTCTGACCCGGGAATATCTGGACAATGCCATTGAGGCCTATGCATCGGGACAGGATCTGAAGAATCCGCTGATCTCACCGCTTTTTGGTGATCTGACAGGATTCCCGCCGACCTATATCCAGGTTGGCAGCAATGAGCTGCTTCTGTCGGATTCTTTATTGCTCAAAAAAAATCTGGAAAAATACCACGTCCCTGTACGCCGTGAGGAGTACAAAGGCATGTGGCATGTTTTCCAGATGTCACCTTTTAAAACGGCTTATGATGCCATGGATCAGATTGCGGAATTTATCTTCGATATCTGCCGTTAATCTTTGATAGTGTGAGCGTCGTCTAACAGCTGGTTCTTCAGATCATACAGCTTGCGGGAGAGATCCACATAAACTTCCTGAGGATTGATGAGTCGCTTGGATTCATCCCAGAGAGTTTCTTTTTCCTGACGACAGTAAGATGCGATTTCTTTGACAGACGGAGAAGTATAAACGCATTCGCCGTTGATGAAGATTGGCTGCATCATTTCGCGGACAGTATAGGTTCCGGCTTTCATCTTTGTTTTCTTCCATGTCTCAATCGGATCAAAGAGAAGAAGATCTTTGTCCGGATTGACTTCTTCATCTACAAAACAGA
>JBNMJG010000307.1:0-2323 GCA_050873705.1 Coprococcus sp.
GATTATATTCATTATCCTGAGAGAATTTATCCAATCGGACGTCTGGATAAGGAATCTGAGGGATTGATCCTGCTGACGAATGATGGAACGATTGTCAATCATATTCTGAAAGCCAGTCAGTATCATGAGAAAGAATATATTGTCCGGGTGAATAAGAAGATCACGGATGATTTTATACAGGGAATGTCAAAGGGCGTGCCGATTCTTGATACGGTGACACGTCCGTGTACACTGCGAAGGATGGATGATTATACATTTTCAATTATTCTGACACAGGGGCTGAATCGTCAGATACGTTATATGTGCAGATATTTTGATTATCATGTAACGAAACTCAAGAGAGTTCGCGTGATGAATATTCGTCTGGGGAATCTGCCCATAGGCAAATGGCGGGACGTTACTCCGGAAGAACTTGAGACTTGGAAGCAGCAGTTTATCAACAATCAGCGACAGAACCAGACAAAGCGGAGGAAGAGCAGATGACATCAAAGGCAGATAGAATCAAAGAGCTGACAGAAATCCTGAATCGGGCATCAAAGGCTTATTATATGCAGGATACAGAGATTATGAGCAATTACGAATATGATGCCCTTTATGATGAACTTGTGCAGCTTGAAAAAGAGACAGGGATTACTTTGAGCAACAGCCCGACGATTCATGTCGGGTATGAAGTAGTGAGTGAATTGCCGAAGGAAGAACATGAATATCCGATGCTGTCATTGGATAAGACAAAGGATGTTCAGGCTCTGGCGGATTGGCTGGGAGATCAGAGGGGCGTCCTTTCCTGGAAGATGGATGGCCTGACGATTGTATTAACTTATGATAACGGAGAACTGGTCAAGGCGGTGACCAGGGGCAATGGTTATGTTGGAGAGGTTATTACCAACAATGCGAAGGTATTTAAGAATGTACCTCATCGGATCGCGTTCAAAGGGAAGCTGACGCTGCGCGGTGAAGCTGTCATCAAGTATTCTGATTTCAATGCACTGAACAATCAGATAGAGGACAGTGAAGCAAAATACAAAAACCCGCGTAATCTCTGCAGCGGTTCCGTCCGTCAGCTGAACAATGCGGTGACAGCAGAGCGGAATGTTTTCTTTTTTGCTTTTACACTTGTTGTTGCTGAGGGAGAAGATTTTCATAATTCCAGAATGCAGCAGTTTGAATGGCTGAGATCCCAGGGATTTGATGTGGTGGAACATGTACTGGTAGACAGAGAAAGTCTGCCGTCATATGTATCCCAATTTGCGGAAAGGATTTCAGATAATGATTTCCCATCAGATGGACTTGTACTGATTCTGGAAGATATTGCCTATGGTGAATCACTTGGGACAACGGCCAAGTTCCCTCGCAATGCCATTGCTTTCAAGTGGGCAGATGAGATCAGAGAGACCCATTTGCTGGATGTGGAATGGAGTGCATCAAGAACAGGACTGATCAATCCGATTGCTGTATTTGAGCCGGTGGAGCTGGAGGGAACGACAGTATCAAGGGCAAGTCTGCATAATATCAGTATTTTGAGAGCATTGCAGTTGGGCAGGGGTGATTTGATCCAGGTATATAAGGCGAATATGATCATTCCTCAGATTGCTGAGAATCTCACAAGAAGCGACAGCCTTGAGATTCCATCTGTCTGTCCTGTCTGCGGTGAGAAAGCAGAGATCAGAAGTCTGAATGATGTGTCTTCACTGTATTGCCTGAATGAAGAATGCCCGGCAAAACATGTTAAGCGTTTTTCACTTTTTGTCAGCAGGGATGCGTTTAATATTGAAGGTATGTCAGAAGCAACATTGGAGAAGCTGATACAGCATGGATTTCTTCATGAACCGGCTGATGTTTTTCATCTGGATAATTATCATGATGAGATTGTGCAGCTGGATGGTTTCGGTGAAAAGTCGTACCAGCGTTTAATGGCATCCGTTCAAAAGGCAAGAAAGATTACACTGGCTAAATTGATCTACAGCCTTGGTATTTTGAATATCGGTCTTTCTAATGCCAGATTGCTTTGTCAGCACTACAAAAACGATCTTCAGGCACTGATGTCGGCGTCAACAGAAGAACTGACAGCAATTGACGGAATCGGTCCTGTTATTGCCGGCAGCTTTACAGATTATTTTGCAGATGAGCATCACAAAAAAGAATTAGAAGATCTCCTTGACGAAGTGGAGATCGAGCAGGAGAATTTTGAAGCAGAGGATCGTATTTTTGATGGAAAGATCTTTGTCATTACCGGTTCACTGGAACATTTCAAAAATAGGAATGCGCTGAAAGAGCTGTTGGAAGGGAAAGGAGCCAAAGTGGCAGGATCCGTATCATCTAAGAC
>JBNMJG010000308.1:0-2316 GCA_050873705.1 Coprococcus sp.
AGATAATATGTTCCAGTTAACACCATCAGGTTCATCTGTAGAATGTGTACAGAATGACAACGCATTCCGTGTTTGCTTCTCTGACCCGGATCAGGGTAAGAAATCCGCACAGTACATCGGTGAACACAAACTGGCTACAAAGGTAGCAGTTGTCTATGATAGCTCCGATACTTATTCAACAGGTATTTATGAATCCTTTAAGGGTGAAGCAGCTAATCAGGGTATCGAAGTTGTAGCAGAAGGTGCATTCACAGCTGATAACAAGACAGACTTCTCTGTTCCTCTTCAGCAGGCACAGGCAGCAGGTGCAGAACTTGTATTCCTGCCAATCTACTACACAGAAGCTTCTCTGATCATTACACAGGCTAACAAGATGGGTTATGCACCACAGTTCTTCGGTTGTGACGGTCTTGACGGTCTGATCGGTGTTGAGAACTTTGATCAGTCTCTGGCAGAAGGCGTTATGCTTCTGACACCTTTCGCAGCAGATGCTCAGGATGATCTGACACAGAAATTCGTTTCATCCTACAAGGACAAATACGGCGAAACACCTATCCAGTTCGCAGCAGATGCATACGATGCCATCTATGCGATCAAGCTTGCAGCTGAAAAGGAAAATGTGACACCTGATATGAGCGTTTCTGATATCTGCGAAGCTATGAAGAAGGGCATGACAGAGATCACTCTTGAAGGTCTGACAGGTACAATCACATGGACAGCATCCGGTGAACCTGATAAGGAACCTAAGGCTGTTAAGATTGAAAACGGTGCTTACACAGCAATGGAATAATTGGTGTGTCTGACGGGATTGTACAATCGGCTTAGATTTTACTAAAAGATAAAGGGGACAGGATTTTCCTGAGCGGGAATTGAAGTGGATTCCTGAAGGAAGATCTGTCCTCTTTTTTATCAGGCATTAGGAAATTTTCCGGACAGGCCTGTATGATAAAAAGCAGCGGTGAGACATCTGACAGAGACTATAACTTCTGGTTAAATCAGATATAATCAAAAGTTATAACCAGCATTTATGAGGCAGAAGTCAAAAGGTTGAATTCAGATTTTTCATGTGCTATACTTTTTGATAAGTATCTAAAAAAATACAACAGAGAGGTGTTATTATGCAATTTATTTCTTATTTGATTAATGGCATCAGTCTGGGAAGTGTTTATGCGATTATCGCTCTGGGTTATACAATGGTATACGGCATTGCCAAGATGCTGAACTTTGCTCACGGTGATATCATCATGGTCGGCAGCTATATTGTTTATATTGCTGTCAGCTCTCTTGGACTGAACCCAATTCTTGCGGTTGTCATTTCAGCAATTGCCTGCCTCGTTCTCGGTGTTGTGATTGAGAAGGTGGCCTACAAACCACTTCGTCATGCATCCAAACTGGCAGTACTGATCACCGCGATCGGTGTCAGCTACTTCCTTCAGAATGTGGCATTACTTATTTTCGGCGCCAACACAAAATCATTTACATCCGTTGTACCGGCGGTTTCTCTGAAACTGGGATCTCTGACGATCACAGCTGAGACAATCGTTACTATTGCAGCCTGTGTGATTATCATGATCTGTCTGACTTTATTTATCAATAAGACAAAAGCCGGACATGCGATGCAGGCTGTATCTGAAGATCAGGATGCGGCACAGCTCATGGGTATCAATGTCAATGCGACAATTTCCCTGACATTTGCTATTGGTTCAGCACTGGCTGCCGTTGCCGGTGTGCTCCTTTGTTCCGCATATCCGTCTCTGACACCTTATACAGGTGCCATGCCGGGTATTAAGGCTTTCGTTGCCGCTGTATTCGGCGGTATCGGTTCCATTCCGGGTGCGCTGATCGGCGGTATCCTTCTTGGTGTGATCGAGATCCTTTCCAAAGCTTATATTTCTTCACAGCTGTCAGATGCCATTGTATTCGGTGTCCTGATCGTTGTTCTGGTTGTGAAGCCGACAGGTATCCTTGGTAAGGTAATACAGGAGAAGGTGTAGGTGACAGTGATGAAGAAGAAATTGAACAAAACAACAAAGAGCAATCTGATTACATATGCAATGGTGGTCATTGTCTATATCATTGTACAGCTGCTTGTTTCTGGCGGAGCAGTTTCCAGTTTGATGAAAGGTCTGCTTGTGCCGTTATGCGTTTATTCCATTCTGGCTGTTTCACTGAACTTAACAGTCGGTATTCTCGGTGAGCTGAGCCTTGGTCATGCAGGTTTCATGTGTGTCGGCGCGTATTCCAGTGCGTTATTTTCACATATCGCAAGCGATATCCCGCAGGTTCCGAGATTTATCCTGGCGATCCTGATCGGTG
>JBNMJG010000309.1:0-2312 GCA_050873705.1 Coprococcus sp.
ACCTGATAGTGAGCTTGTCGAAGGAAGAGTTCTTGACAATACCCTTCTGATCGTACCAATCCACACTGAGGAAATGAGAGATCTTGTCGGAACCGCCGGAAACAGAAAGATTATAGTTCTGGAAACTGCCTGTCCGAGTTACGGCATCCTGCCAATCTGTGCTTTCACCACGGCTCAGGAGCAAGAGCTCTTCGGTGGTCCATGTATAGCTCTGACCTGATTTGTTCACCAAATCATAATATTGCTGGGCATTCATCATGTCCTGCTTGTTCAGCATCTTCTGAGCACCCGCCATCGCGCTGAACGTAATTCGTCCTTTGCCGCTTTCACCGCGTTTTGTAGTGATCAGGACAACTCCGTTGGATCCGCGGGAGCCATAAATTGAAGCAGAAGAAGCATCCTTCAGGATTTCAATGGATTCAACATCTGCCGTCGATATGTCCTGAAGACCGGATACCGGCATTCCGTCCACAATATACAAGGGTTCAGTACCGGCATTGACCGAACCCGCACCGCGAATCACGATAGCCGCATCCGCTCCAGGCTTCAGATTGCCCGACGTTACCTGCACGCCGGCAGCTACGCCTTGAAGCGCACTGGAAGCCATACCTATCTTGCTGTTTTTCAGCTCCTGAGGCTTCACTGACGAAACTGCACCGGTAAGATCGCTCTTCTTGGCGCTTCCGTATCCTATTGCCACGGCTTCGTCCATCCAATAAGAATCAGCGCTCATCACTATATCCAGATGATTGCCCTTTACCACAGCTTCCTTTTCAATCATTCCGAGGAATGAGAATACAAGTGTCGCCCCTTTCTTGACATCAATGGAATAGGTGCCATCTGTGCCGGATGTCGTTCCGACTGTAGTGCCTTTAATGGTGACAGCGACTCCCGCAAGCGGCTCAGATGTCTCAGTCTTGACAGAGCCTGTCACTTTGATTGCTTGTGCCATCATGCCGATACTTGCCAAAAGCATGAGTGCCATTGCTATTATCCGTTTCATTTGTCTCTTTGTTTTTCTGGTTGATGAATTTAGAATTGGCGGACAGCCAAAGTACCGATAGCCCAATCTACACGGTTACAGCCATTGTATACAATATTGGTAGCTTCATAGAAGTTGACATAATACATTGCCCACACCCAGCCGCCGCTGTAGTCATACTCGGTAGAAGTCCAATAGTTGTTGAAAGGAACTGAAAAACCTGCATCGGCAACAGATGCCTTGACTTTGAACAACTCGATAAGTTCTTTTAGAGAAGGAAGGAACCAATCATTGTAAGTTACTCCATTCTGTTCTACAGATAATTCATCGCACAAATCAGCCGGAGTACTGTGCGTATAGGTATAAGACAACTTTGCCTCAGCCTCCTTGGCTACGATTGCTGCCGTATTCTTTTTACCTTCATAAATTTCCTGGCTTGATCCGGCTGCAAAGTTGTTTGGAATTGACGGGCCCCAGTTCATGGCGGCATCACCTATTGCAGCAGTATGGACAGCTAATCCATGGACACCGCCATCTGTAGTGTAGAACACTATACCACCGGCAGTCTTCGCAAACAAATCCACACCGATCTTGATGGTTCCCAAAGCGCCGATCCGTTTGCCTCTTACCACGGTCAGCGAGTTCTCGCCATAACTGTCTGCAGGAATGGTGAATGTCAGAGTATTGTCAGCCACCGTTCCTTTGGCGGAAAGTTTCACACCTGCAGGGTAGGAAGAAGACTCCATTCTGATTTCATCTCCTTCCGCCAATCCCTTAGCCTTGATAGTGACAGATTGCCCAGGTTTAACCACTGCCGTAGGAAGTTCAATATTCTGAAGATTAACAATATACGCCACGTAGAGTTTTTCCGGAAGGGTCGTTGTAAGTCCGTTTCTGGTGACAGCCACGCTGTAATTTCCGCACGCTTCCTGCGGGACTCTGATCGTTACGGAATAATTATCCGCTTTCACCGCCTCGGATGTAAAATCTTTCTCACCATCCAGCGATTTACATGTAAAGACGTCCTCTGGAGAGAAGCCTCGTCCCTCGATCATAACGTCGGTTCCCGGGATTGAATTGCTTTCTGAAGGCATGACAACATATTTCAGAATCGGTGCCACCGGTACCGGTTCCGGAGAGTCTTCCTTGCATCCTGTCGCTGCAGCTACAATAAGCAGCAATACAGCAAAATGTTTGATTTTCATGGTATTGGGTGTTATTATTTTTGTCGGTTCAATATAAGGACACTATCCGTTTCTTCCCGCGTCGGAATAGAATCTTGGGCTCCTTGTTTCTGGACGGAAAGAGATGATGCCGCAGTGGCGAATAT
>JBNMJG010000310.1:0-2282 GCA_050873705.1 Coprococcus sp.
CACTTGTTGAAGGCGGATTTGTTCAGGAAGCAGATGTAACAGATCTTCTTGAGAATAAAGTTCAGTTGATCAAGCCAGCTGGTACAGAGACAAAGGTTACAGGTTTTGAGAATATTACAGATGCAGCAAACCTTGCACTTGCAGCAGATACAGTTCCTGTTGGACAGTATGCAAGAGAAATCTTTGAAAACCTTGGTATTACAGATCAGGTAATGGCAATGGAAATCAATGAATGTGAAGATGTAAGTGCTGTACTTGCAGCAGTCAGCGAAGGCAGCAATGAAGTAGGTATCGTTTATGCGACAGATGCAGCTTCAGTTGCAGATAAAGTTGAAGTGATTGCAACAGCCAATGATACAGAACTTAAATCCAAAGTTATCTACCCTGTTGGTCTTGTAAAGAATACTGAAGCAGATGATGCTGAAGTAGCAGCAGCAAAGGCTTTTGTTGATTATCTTAAGACACCTGAAGCAGCTGCTGTTTTTGAAAAATACGGTTTTACAGTTAACCAGTAAGGATTTACAGATAATCTGTGGAATGATACAATAGAACTAGTCGCGGAGCGCTGCAGAATCACTGCGGTGCTCCTTTTATATTATTGAAGAGGAGAACGTTTATGGATTTTCTTGCATCAATTGATATGAGTCCACTGTTTATATCGTTGAAAACAGCAATCATAGCAACGGTGGTGGCTTTTTTCGGCGGGATTGCCTGTGCCAGATGGGCGATGAAGCTGAAACCACTATCCAAGAGTATTCTGGATGGCATTCTGAATCTGCCGCTGGTTTTACCGCCGACTGTAGCCGGTTTCCTTCTGCTGCTTTTATTTAGTTTGAAGCGTCCCCTTGGTATTTATCTGTGGGAACATTATCAGTTTAAGGTTGTTTTATCTTGGCCGGGTTGTGTGCTGGCAGCCACAGTCGTGGCATTTCCATTGATGTACCGCAATGCCAGAGCAGCTTTTGAGCAGGTGGATGTGAATTACATTTATGCCGGAAGAACGCTGGGGTTATCTGAATGGACGATTTTCAGAAAAGTTGTGGTACCTGTGGCAGGTCCCGGTATCGCTTCTGGTACGATTCTGACATTTGCCAGAGCACTGGGTGAATATGGTGCCACATCCATGCTGGCGGGCAATATTCTCGGCAAGACACGAACCATGGCAGTGGCCATTGCTGCAGAAGTCAGTGCACAGAACTATGACGTGGCCGGTTTCTGGGTTGTTGTGCTGGTGGCCATTGCCTTTGTTTTCATATTTGCAATCAACATCATAACCATGCACGGCATCAGCAAGATTCAGAGGTGGTAAAATGGCATTATCAGTAGAATTACATAAAAAGTTTAAGGGATTCCCGATGGATGTTGCTTTTGAGCATGATGGCGGCAGTCGGGGGATTCGTGGCGGTTCCGGTATGGGCAAGAGCATGACCCTGAAGATGATTGCAGGACTTGTGAAGCCGGACTCGGGGAAAGTCATTGTGGACGGCAGGATCGTTTATGACAGCGCGGCGAAAATTGATATGCCGGCAAGAGAACGACACATCGGTTATCTTTTTCAGCAGTACGCGCTTTTTCCGAACATGACAGTGGCAGAGAATATCGGCATTGCCATGAAGAAAAGCGGGGATGAGAAGAAGAAAGAAATTGACAGACTTCTTGAACAGTTTGCCCTTCAGAACCTTGGCGGACGTATGCCGAATGAATTATCCGGCGGTCAGCAGCAGAGAGTGGCGCTGGCACGTATTTTGGCCAGTGAACCGCAGATGCTTTTGCTGGACGAACCGTTTTCAGCACTGGACAGCTTTCTGAAAGAGCAGCTTCTGGAAGATATGATAAGACAGCTTAGTGATTATGCCGGTGACGTCATCATGGTATCCCACAGCAGAGATGAAATTTATCAGTTCTGTGACAGACTGCTGATTCTTGATCAGGGCCGTGTTATCGTCTCCGGTGATACGAAAGACATATTTGATGAGCCGGGATACAGAGAGGCAGCCAGACTGACAGGCTGCAAAAATATCACTGAGGCCAGAAAAATTACCGAAAACAGTATCGAAGTACCGCAGTGGCATTGTACCCTGGAGATGGATACACCGGTTTCGGATGATATCCATGCTGTCGGTATCCGCGCCCACTATATAGAAGTATTGACAGAAAAACCGGAAGATACGAAAAACCTTGTAGAGGTTACAGTGGAGAATGTCTCAGAACTGCCATTTGAATGGTACTGCTTCTTCAGAGTGCCAAATGGTGAGCGGATCTGGTGGAAAGTCGCCAAAGTC
>JBNMJG010000311.1:0-2280 GCA_050873705.1 Coprococcus sp.
AAAGAAAAATATATTGATATTCCGACATTCACAGATTGCTGTAAGGCCTGTCCCAATTATGACAGACTCTGGTCCTGTCCTTCTTACGACTTTGATACAGAAGCCTTCTGGGACCAATTTCAGACGCTTGATCTGTTTGCGGTCAAAATCATCTATGATGACAACTATGCCGGACAGCAATTTTCAGAAGAAGAAATTGCCGATATTATGCATCAGTCCCTCGATGTAGAAAAAGCCCGCATCAGCCAGGACTTATTCACCCTGGAAGAAAAATATCCCGGCTCTGTCAGCCTCTCTGCCGGCTCCTGCAGTTTGTGTCACAAAGATTGTACACGTCCCAAGGGAAAACCATGCCGTTATCCTGACAAACTCCGTTATTCTATCGAATCTCTGGGAGGCAATGTAGGACTGACGCTCAGCCAATGCATGGGGATCGAACTTGAATGGATGGAAGAAGGCAGACTTCCCCATTATTTCGTCCTTGTCGCAGGACTGCTCCGCAGGTAAGCTGCCTTCACTCTTCTTAATTATCTCTGCTCACTTAATTTATATCCCCTTGGCGTCACCATTCTGCCATTGATGACTTTGGTTGTACTATTGCCGATAAATACAGTTGTAAACATATCTGCCTCATACTCTGCCAATTGCTGAAGTGTCATGACTTCAAAAAATTCTCCGTCTCTTCCAATCTGTCTAACAATACCGCAGACAGTTGCAGGAGAAGCATACTGCATGACAATCTGACAAGCCTTATTCAGATAATCCTTTCGCTTTTTACTTGACGGATTATAAAGACAGATAGCCATATCTGCACTTGCTGCAGCTGCCAGGCGCTTCCGGATCAATTCCCACGGTGTCATCAGATCACTGAGACTAATGACCGCAAAGTCATGCATCAGCGGTGCCCCGAGAACAGCGCCCCCGCTTAAGGCTGCCGTTACTCCGCTGACAATCTCTATGTCAACTCCCGGATAATCCTGACTGATCTCATAAATCAGCCCCGACATGCCATATACACCGGCATCACCGGAACAGATCATGGCTGTATCCTTGCCTTTCATGGCTTCTTCAAAAGCCATTCTGCAGCGTTTTTCTTCCTGGCGCATCGGCGTTGTCAGCATTTCTTTGCCGGCAAAATGATCCGCGATCAGATCCACATAAACCGTATAGCCTACAATGATATCACATTTTTCCAGAATCTTTGCCGCACGGATCGTCATCTGCTCATATCCGCCCGGTCCGATTCCTACTACATATAATTTACTCAAATTTTAACCTCCTGCCTGCCCCTGCCGCTGCCAGGGTAATGCCGGGCATAATTTCTTTTCTGACCAAAAGCTCAGCTTTCTTTAGCTGACACAGGCCATTTTGTCCCCTTTGTTTCGGTTCACGATTATCTTTCTGGCCCATATCGCCGGCGGCACAAAGAGCTGCCCGCTCACAGACATTATCTACACCAACTTTACTTTTGACAAAATCAGATGCTGTAAAATTGCCTTCCTGTGCACGCAGCCTTTCTGCCGTAAATGTTGCAAATGGCCAGCTGTTTTCCCGGCACACTTCTAAGATTCCCTGTTCATTGGCTTTTACATCTATGGAGGCCAGTCCTGCAATTGTTCCTTTGTCTATCTCATGTTTTTGGATAAAATGATGGATTGCCTCTCTAATTTTGGCTGCTTCCGTCCCTTTCCGGCATCCGATGCCCATCCAGATCATCCCCTCCGGAAGCAGATGGAGTCCTTTCCTATCAGGTTTCAGGCGATGATAATCAATCAAAATATCTGCTTTTTCTATATCCCCGGTTATACCCAGATATTTCGGAAGTTTGCCGTCATATGTCATCAATCCATCTATATACACCTGCTGGCACTCATGCCCGAGAATGGCGGCGGATATTTTTTTGGCCTTGTCTCTGTCCGTTAAGATCAACCGGTTCTTCACCGCAAATACATCCACTGCAAACAGCCCCTGAATATCTGTGGCTGTTGTGATCACAGGCAGAGCCTGCAAGTCTGCCGCTAACAGTCTGGCCAATCCATTGGCTCCTCCTACATGCCCGGAAAGTATCGGAATCACATACTGACCTTTCTCATCCACCACAAGTACTGCCGGATCAGTTAGTTTGTTTCTGACACATGGTGCAATACTGCGCACTGCAATGGCCGCCGCACCCACAAACACCAGAGCATCGTATTGGTTAAATACCGCCTTTGTCCATTCTGAAACACGACTTGAAACGACTGTCAATTCAGTGGGATATGCTGCACTTTGTACAGTTTC
>JBNMJG010000312.1:0-2277 GCA_050873705.1 Coprococcus sp.
AATCTGCTTCACCTGTTCGGCAACTTTCAGACAGGTAGCTTCATCAAAGCCAAAGTCCTTGTCTCCGGCCAGTGCTTCACCGCTTAATTTTAATAAAATTCTCTTTAAATCGTTCATCATAGTACCGATGTCCTCCGTTCACCTTATAATCTACCATAAAACTGTATGTTTGACCAGTCCTTTTCTTACAGTTTTGAGTAGCCGAAGCTGTTGACGATAGCATCAAGCGGCTGCTTTCTACGGCACATCGGGCACTCTGACGGCTGATAGGCCTGATAATCCGGCAGATCCTCTTTGTGGAAAATAGAAAAAATCTCCATTCCTTCCGGTGTCTGCTCCACATTACTGAAAATCGCAGCTACCCCTCCGACAGTTCCTCCATAATAAGAAATCGCTTCCGCTGCCTGGGTAATGGTCCGCCCTGTTGTAACCGAAGCTGCCAGAACAAGCACCTGCATATTCTTGATCATTCGGATCGTGCTGTCCATAAATACCAGCTGCCCGTAGGCGTTGACATCCGGCGTGATAATGGAAATATTGTTGCCGCTGTTAATAGACATAATCCCCCTGTCTGACAAAAACTCAGCCATAAAAGCCCCGATTAATTCAGTTCCATCCAGACACACAATGGTATCCACCATTGTATTGTTCTGAAAATGCTCCGCCAGTACCCTCGCTGTTTCTCTTCCGTTATTATGCCTGCATTTGACTGTAGACATATCAATGTACGTATTAATATGGGAATTCACCGTTGCAAAATGTCCCTCCATAATTTTAATACGTGCCTTAGGATTACGTGTTGATCTCAAATCTCTCAATTGCTCTCTCATAAACAGACCCCCTTCTCCATTTATCAGTTTATAAAGAAATACGTATAGATTTAGATAACGTAATCATTGCCCTTCTCATCCTGCCAGTCCAGAAGATCTTCCAGTGTATACTTATCAATGACTGCATTGATGGCGTCATCTAATTCCTTCCATATACGAATTGTAACACAATCCTGCATTTTCGGACAGTCATAATTGTTATCCGTGCATGCCACAGGAGAAAGATCTCCCTCAGTCAGTCTGAGGATCATGCCAACCGTATAATCCTTCGGAAGTCTTGCCAGACGATAACCGCCCTGGGGTCCCCTGATGCTCTTCACATAACCGGCCTTTGTCAATACGGATACGATCTGCTCCAGATACTTCACAGAAATATCCTGTCTTGCCGCAATATCCTTAATTCTCACAGGCTCTCCGTGATCATTGGTGGCTATATCCAGCATCATGCGCAATGCATACCTTCCCCTAGTTGAAATTTTCATTTATTCTTTCTTCCTTTCATCTTTTTGCTTCATTCTATGCAGCAGATGGCTTTCCATCTGTCAGCTCAATGTCAACTCCGGACTTTTAATGCTGACCCTTGTATGAGCCGGCACACTTTCTGTAATAAATGAGTTGCCTCCGATAATGGAATCACATCCGATCACCGTCTCACCGCCAAGGATTGTGGAATTGGCATAAATGGTTACATGATCTCCGATGGTAGGATGACGCTTCTTTCCCGAGAGCTGCTGCCCCTTTCTGGTAGACAATGCACCAAGTGTCACACCCTGGTACAGTTTAACATAATCACCGATCTCTGTTGTCTCGCCGATGACAATTCCTGTACCGTGATCAATAAAGAAATAACGTCCGATGGTTGCACCGGAATTGATATCGATGCCGGTCTTTCCATGGGCATATTCTGTCATGATACGCGGTATAAAAGGTACATTCTGCACATACAGTTCATGGGCAATTCTATAAACATAAATGGCAAATAATCCCGGATAGGAGAAGATAATGTCCTCCTTGCTCTTAGCTGCAGGATCCCCGTCAAAACCGGCCTGTACATCCATCAGAAGCATTTTCTGGATATAAGGCAGACGGCTGATAAAGCGTTCGCAGATTTCTCTGGCCTTTACCGAAATCTCTTCCGGACTACTCTCACCTTTGTCATCATATAAAAAAGCAATCTCAATCTGTCCCTTCAGGGACTCATAAATATGTGTCAGCATATTGCCGAGAAAATATCCCGGCATCGTACTGGATATATTCTCATCTCCGAAATATCCCGGAAAAACAACACGTCTCAAATCCTTAATAATGCCGATGATCGTCCCCCGATTCGGCAGATGAATGCTCTCTTCATCCGTCACATAGACATCCTCGTTCATACATGTTTCTGTAATATTGGCAACTACATCCTGAATTGTTTCTCTTATCATCCCCGCCAACTCCTTTTTAT
>JBNMJG010000313.1:0-2274 GCA_050873705.1 Coprococcus sp.
CTGAAAGTGTCACCAGATCCAGATGACTCTCTCTGACAGAATCCATAATATAATCGACCGGAACTGCCGCTCCCAGGAAAATACTGTCCCATCCGTGATTTTCAAAAAGATCCGCGATAATACGTGCTCCCATCTCATGAAGTTCCATTCCCGGACAGACACTTAAAACACTTTTGTTCTTCCTCTCACTCCCAAAAAGCTGATCATACATCTGAGCCATAGCCATCTGCGTCACGGAAGTACAATAATGTTCTGTGTCAACTGTAATCTCCGCCGTGTGCCAGAGCTCTCCCACCCGGCGCATACTCTCGGACAGAATCTCCACATAAATATCATCCAGACTAATTCCCTGCGCCGCATACTGTCGGATCAAAGCAACAGCCTGACGGCCGTCTTTGCTGAGCAGGCAATTCATATAAGCTTCAATCTCTTTCTCATAATCAGATGTTTTCTTAACCCCGTCAGATGGCACATAGTCTCTGATACTCTTCTGAGCTTTGAAGATCAATTGCTGCAATTCCTGCTGTTTATCAGGGCTGACCGCATCCGGAATCGCTTTTCGTATCTCATCCAGATGAAAAATAACATACTCCTTGGTCTCTTCTCTTGTAAAACGATGCTTAAGGATCCCCGCCATCAGCTCATAAAGCCACACAGCATAGCTGTCCATAATTTTCTCATCGCCAAGAACATAAGCCGTATAAAGATAATCAATATTGTATCTTGTATCTCTGTAAATAATCTTTCTGGCCCGTTCACTTAAAGATTGGAAATAAGCGGCCTTGTCATGGCTTTCCCGTTCGTAAGATGCCTCCACAAGATGCTCAAATTCACTCTCATATTCCATCCATAATAAACTCATTTTATTGTTTCCCCCTAAAAAGATATCTGCATCATCGCATGATCCGCCTCTCTCCGGGACGCAAATCCGTGCATTGTCTTTCCTAAGTCATTTGAAAAATCCGATTAAGAACCCTGGCTATTTCTTTCATATCTACAGGTTTGACGATATGTCCATTCATACCGCATTCAAATGCTTTTCTTCTGTCCTCATCAAAAGCATTCGCTGTCATCGCAACAATCGGGATATTCGCTTTCCTGTTGTTGGCCAGTGTCCTAATTTCTCTTGTCGCCATATAGCCATCCATCCTAGGCATCTGAATATCCATAAACACCAGATCATATTTGTCCTCAGGTGCTTCATTGATCATATTCACGGCTTCAATGCCATCCTCAGCACAATCAATGCACATCCCTGTTTCTTCCAGAATTGCCAGTGCAAGTTCGCGATTCAGCACATTGTCCTCCACAAGAAGCACATGCTTGCCGCTGTAATCATACTGCCTTTCTGTACTTTCGTCTTTCTGCTCTTCTGCCTGAACCGGCTTCGTCAGCACACTTCTCAATTCTGACATAAAAATAGGCTTTGCAACAAAGGCCGTTACTCCCGCTTCCCGGGCCTCTTTCTCGAAATCCGTCCAGTCATATGCCGTCAATACAATGATCGGTATATCTTCTCCGATCACCCTGCGGATCCTTCGGACAGTTTCAATTCCATTCATATCCGGCATAAGGTAGTCCACAATATAAACCTTATACTCATCATTCATCTCAGCCGCATCCTGCGCACGAAGGACTGCTTCCCTGCCGGTGACCGTCCAATCCGGCTGCATATCAATGCTTCGGAGCATCTTGCAGACACTGCGGCATGTATCAATGTCATCATCCACCACAAGTGCTCTGGCACCCTTCAGCTCAACAATCGGCTGGTATTTGATCGGCCGGCTGGCGAGACGCATGGTCAATGTGACCGTAAACTTAGAACCTTTTCCTTCTTCACTCTCCACCGCTATCGTACCGCCCATCATTTCAACGATGTTCTTGGTAATGGCCATACCAAGCCCGGTCCCCTGAATACCGCTGACTGAGGCAGACTGCTCTCTCGCGAAAGTATCAAATACATGGCCTATGAATTCCTCAGACATTCCAATACCGGTATCCTTGATTGAAAATTCATAGGTTGTGTATCCTTTGGCCGAACAAAGTTTTTCTACCAGATGAATAATAATATCTCCGCCCACAGGTGTAAACTTAATGGCATTGCCTACGATATTGATCAGAATCTGGTTTAAACGCAATTTGTCTGTGATAACATCTTCATTCTTCACATCCTGTGTATCAATATAGAGATTCAGCTGCTTGGCATGGATCAATCCCTGAATCATCGTACGCAGATCATGAAGAAGGTCCGGCATATGGACCGGTTTCTCATCC
>JBNMJG010000314.1:0-2262 GCA_050873705.1 Coprococcus sp.
ATCCAGTACAACGATCTTCAGATCATCCAGCTTAATGGTATGGCGTCTCATATGGTCCATCACACGTCCCGGTGTACCGATCAGTACCTGAACACCGGTTTTCAGGGAACGGATCTGTTTCACAATATCCTGCCCGCCGTAAATCGGCAGAACTTTAATGCCATGCATAAACTTCGCCAGCTTACGGATCTCATCTGCTGACTGGATCGCCAGTTCTCTCGTCGGGCAAAGAACAATTGCCTGAACATGCTTGTTCTTCGGATCCACTTTCTGCAGCATCGGGATACCGAAAGAAGCTGTCTTACCTGTACCTGTCTGTGCCTGTCCGATAATATCCTGACCTGTCATCACTTCCGGGATAGCCTTCGCCTGAATAGGTGTTGCCTCTTCAAATCCCATCTCTGTTACAGCTCTTAAAATACGGTCATCTATACCTAACTCTTCAAATCTCACTGGTTCCATCTTCAAACCTCCTGTATATGCACAAAAAAATAGCTTCAGAACATCCATCGATAGCACTACATGCTGTCATCGTTCTCAAGCATCTCTTTTGCAAAAATATCTATAAAACAATGCGTTACATTAAACTTATATAAATGATAGCAGACCAGCGAATATTTGTCAAATTATTTTTCAGGCGCTTTCATCAATATCCGGTTCAGTCTGCATTCCTGAATTGAAAAAGCTGCAGACCCTCTTAGTAAAAGTCTGCAGCTATAAGGAAGGTATGTCATCGAGATGACTTATTTATCCGATTTTGTTGCTGCGTCTCCAGATATGCATCTTCTCAGCTTCTGCAATGAGTTCATCTCTGAACTGCGGATGGGCAATGCCAATCAGTGCTTCCGCTCTCTCCCATGCGGACATGCCTTTCAGGTTGACCTTACCATATTCGGTGACAACGTAATGTGTATTGGCACGTGTATCCGTTACAATTGAACCATTATGTAATGTCGGACGAATTCTTGACTGAAGAACACCATTCTTATCCTTGAAGGTTGAAGACAGGCAGATAAAACTCTTGCCGCCCCTTGACTGATAAGCACCTAATACGAAATCCAGCTGACCGCCGGCACCACTGATCTGCTTTGTACCGGAGCTTTCTGAGCTGACCTGTCCGTAGAGATCGATATCAACCGCGTTGTTAATAGAAATAAAATTATCCAATGAAGCAACTGACTGTATACAGTTTGTATAGTCCACAGGTGCTGACATGCATTCAGGATTATTGTCAATGTAATCATATAATTTCTTCGTACCTGCTGCAAAAGCGTATACCTGACGACCTCTGTCAATATTCTTGCGTGATCCGTTGATCTTGCCCGCATTGGCAATATCCACAAAGGCATCCACATACATCTCCGTATGAACACCCAGATCACGAAGATCGGATTCAGCGATCATAGAACCAACCGCATTCGGCATGCCGCCGATACCTAACTGAAGACATGCACCATTCGGGATCTCCTCCACGATGAGCTTAGCCACTGCTTCATCTACTTCTGTCGCCTTGCTGGCACCCATCTCAGCAATCGGCGGATTATCTCCTTCTACTATATGTGTGACCTGTGAAATATGAATACCCTCATTGAAACCACCCAGACATCTCGGCATATTGTGATTAACTTCCACAATAATAACCTGTGCACGTTTGCACATGCTGGCCATATGGGAGGCACTCGGTCCAAAGTTGAAGAATCCATGTTCATCCATCGGTGCTACCTGAAACATCGCCACATGAATCGGCTGCACGTTCTCCGCATAATAACGCGGCAGCTCAGAATATCTGATCGGAGAATAATAGGCAAATCCTTCATTCACTGCCTTACGTTCAATTCCCGACATATGCCAGGAATTCCAGCTAAAATGCGCCGCAGGATTCTCTATATCAAAAATAGCAGGACGCCACAATGCAATACCGCCTCGAACCTTCACATCTTCAAGTTCAGGCATTCTTGCCGCCAATGCATGGTCCAATGCTACCGGATGTCCCGTACACCAGCCGTAATCTACCCAATCTCCGCTGGTAACAACTTTGACAGCTTCCTTGGCTGTACATAATTTTGACGCATAAAGCTTCTTGTAATCCATATCGTATCCTCCTTCTACAAATTTTCCCCTATAACTTATCGAACCAATTAAGATATTTTTTTAACAATTTTTAGTATAGCATGATTTTATAAAAAGGTCAACTATCTTGCAGCATCAAAAGTGAAACATACAGTACGCATGCGAATTGTACGCATTCGAAGTATTTTTCCC
>JBNMJG010000315.1:0-2255 GCA_050873705.1 Coprococcus sp.
GGTTTTGATCAGTCCATCGTGGATGATTTGGCAAAATATGCCGGCGTACCGGTCTGGAACGGTCTGACGAATCAGTTCCATCCGACACAGGTACTGGCTGATATCATGACAATTCGTGAGAAGTTCGGATATCTCAAAGGCATCAAGATGACATATATGGGTGATGCCCGCTACAACATGGGTAATTCACTGATGGTTGTCTGTGCGAAGATGGGTATGCATTTCACAGCATGTACATGTAAGGAATATTTCCCGGCAGCAGATATTGTTGCACAGTGTGAAGCCATTGCCAAGGAGACAGGCGGCAGTATTACACTGACAGAGGATGTGGAAGCAGGTACAAAGGGTGCAGATGTTATCTATACAGATGTCTGGGTATCTATGGGTGAACCGGATGAAGTATGGGAGAAACGTATCAAAGAATTGTCTCCATACCAGGTGAACAAGAAGGTAATGGAGAATGCAGGTGAGAAAGCAATCTTTATGCATTGCCTGCCGGCTTTCCATGATCTCAAGACAACCATCGGCAAGGAGATCGGTGAGAAGTTCGGTATCAGTGAGATGGAAGTGACAGATGAAGTCTTTGAATCTGCACAGTCTGTTGTTTTTGATGAAGCTGAGAATCGTATGCATACGATCAAAGCAGTTATGGATGCAACATTGTAAGATGGAATGGCATAAACTGACTGAGAGAACAGGATATGTATCCATTGGCAATGCCTTTGTTCCGGGATATTTTTTGACAGAAGATGAGTTGGTCCTGATTGATTCAGGACCAATGAAATCCACACGTTTAATGGAGATGCTGGATGAACGGCACTGGAAAGTCAGGGCTGTCATTCTTACTCATGTGCACATTGATCATGTGGCCAATAACGCATTACTGTTGGAAAAGTTCCCGGATATTGTTTTTTATACATCCCAGGAAGAAGCTGATGCCATTGCATCTCCTGAAAATATGATACGGGATATGGGCTTTGATACGGTAGAACATGCAAAGCAGACCAAGGCCATTTTTTATCCGGAGAATATACATATAAAAGGCATAGATATGAAACAGCCGAGGATACAGATTGATGATGCGGTGTTTCAGCTGATTTCGCTGCCGGGACATTCTGTCGGCCATGTGGGTGTAGTGACACCGGATGGCATTTGCTGTCTCGGTGATGCAATTGTGTCGGAAGATGTCCTGCGTGTTTCAAAGCTGCCTTATATGGCTTATGTGAAGGAAGCGCTTGCGTCTATGGAGAAAGTAGCAGAGCTGCCGTTTGAGACTTACGTCATTGCACACCAGTCTGTGGAAAAGAAGGCCGACATTTCCAAAATTGTCAGAGACAATATTGCCAAGGAGCATCAGCTGTCGCAGATTGCCTGTGAGATGCTGACAAAGCCCATGACAAAAGATGAAGTTTTGGCAAAGTATATGAAAACGCTGCATATTAATCAGCGTGCGGGTATAGAAATGGTCATCATTGCTCACAATGCCTGGACACGCTATATTGACCTGATCAATCAGGGAAAGATCAAATGCAGAGATGGTTTATTATATAGAAAAGACAGAGCTGACAGGAATCAATCATAAGATGATTGTATGTAAAGAGAGAATCATACAAAAAGAGAGATGATTATACAGGATTGATTGTATTAAGACTAACGGAAAGATAAAGGACACGCTGTCCGAAACGATGATGATTCGATACAGCGCGTCCTTTTGTGTTCTATGTGTAATGATTATTTTGTATATTTCTCTTCACAGTACATGCATCTGTAAGTTGCTGTCTCTGCGTCTGTCAGAAGGAAGACATTCGGCAGTTCCTGTTCGATGGATGTAATACATCTTGGGTTTTTGCAGCGAATAACATCTGTCAGTTTCTTTGGCAGGTGCAGTGTCTTCTTCTCGGAAATCTTGCCGTTTGTGATGATGTTGACGGTAATTTTGTGATTCAGGAAACCGATGACATCCAGATCAATGCTGTCGAGACCGCCGGCAATTTTGATGATATCCTTTTTGCCCATCTTCTTACTGCTGGCATTCTTGATGATCGCAACCTGAGTGTCTAATTTGCCAAGGTTCAGATATTTGTAGATTTCCATGCTCATACCGGCAGGAATATGATCTAAAACGATACCATTGTCTAATCCACTGATATTTAACATATAATTATACCTCCACTTTGATTTCAAGTAATGTCAGGATGAGTGCCATACGGATGTACATACCGTACTGAGCCTGTTTGAAATAAGCTGCTCTTGGA
>JBNMJG010000316.1:0-2246 GCA_050873705.1 Coprococcus sp.
GCTGCAAGACACCGGAAGATTATGTGAAGATTGCCAAAGCATTAGATAAGGCAGCCCATACAGTGGGCATCAATTTCCTCGGCGGTTATTCGGCCCTTGTTTCCAAAGGCATGACACCGGCAGACAAGATGCTTATCGAATCTATTCCTCAGGCACTGGCTGAAACTGAGCTTGTCTGCAGTTCCGTGAATGTGGGCTCCACAAAGACCGGTATTGATATGGATGCGGTCAAGATGCTTGGTGAGACAGTGAAGAAGACAGCAGAGCTGACAAAGGACAATGATTCCCTTGGATGTGCAAAGCTTGTTATTTTCTGCAATGCACCGGATGATAATCCATTTATGGCAGGTGCTTTCCATGGCGTTACAGAAGGGGATGTTGTTATCAATGTAGGTGTCAGCGGACCGGGTGTTGTTAAGCGTGCCATTGAGGAAGTGAGAGGGCAGGACTTCGGTGTTCTTTGCGAGACCATCAAGAAGACAGCCTTCAAGGTAACACGTGTCGGTCAGCTGGTTGCTCAGGAAGCATCCAGACGTCTGAATGTACCATTCGGTATTATTGACCTTTCTCTTGCTCCGACACCGGCTGTGGGCGATAGTGTTGCTGAGATCCTTCAGGAAATGGGTCTTGAACGCGTCGGTGCACCGGGAACAACAGCAGCGCTGGCTCTGTTAAATGATCAGGTAAAGAAAGGCGGTATCATGGCATCTTCTTATGTTGGCGGCCTTTCAGGTGCTTTTATTCCTGTATCAGAGGATCAGGGTATGATCGATTCTGTATTGGAAGGCGCATTGACAATGGAGAAGTTGGAAGCGATGACATGTGTCTGCTCTGTGGGTCTGGATATGATTGCCATTCCTGGTGATACAAAAGCTTCAACGATTTCAGGTATGATCGCAGATGAAATGGCCATCGGTATGATCAACCAGAAAACGACAGCTGTCCGTCTGATCCCGGTACACGGCATGAAAGTCGGTGATACAGCTGAGTTCGGCGGATTACTTAGTTATGCGCCGATTATGAAGGTCAATGAATTCGATTGTTCAGATTTCATTAACAGAGGCGGCAGAATACCGGCGCCGATCCACAGCTTTAAAAATTAATAATATTTTGGGAGATAGAAATGGGAGTTTTAGAAGGTTTAAAACCGGAACGCGTTTTTTATTATTTTGAGGAAATTTGCAAGATTCCGCATGGTTCATACAATGTGAAAGCCATCAGTGATTACTGTGTTTCTGTGGCACAGTCTTTGAATCTTGAAGTTCGTCAGGATGAGGAATACAATGTGGTTATCAGAAAACCTGCTTCTGAAGGTTATGGTGAAGCACCGGTTCTGATGATCCAGGGACATCTGGATATGGTCTGCGTTAAAGATGCAGGTGTGGATTTTGATTTTGAAAAAGACGGTCTGAATCTGGTCGTTGAAGATGGTTATGTTCATGCAGAGGGAACAACCCTTGGCGGTGATGACGGCATCGCCGTTGCTATGGGACTGGCGATCCTTGAGGACAATACTATTGAACATCCGGAACTGGAAGTTGTGTTTACAACAGAAGAAGAAGTCGGAATGGAAGGCGCCATTGCACTGGATACATCGGATCTGAAGGCAAAATATCTTCTGAATCTTGATTCGGAGGATGAAGGCCATTTTCTGGCTGGCTGTGCAGGCGGCGTGAAAGCTACGGCTGTTCTGCCGATGAGCTGTGCATCTGCTGAGGGAACAGCGATGACCCTACGTGTACACGGTCTTGTGGGCGGCCATTCAGGTGCAGAAATTGACAAGGGTCGTGCCAATGCCAATATTTTACTTGGAAGACTGTTGTTTGAACTGCATGAAGCACTGCCGTTTTGTGTTATTTCCGTGGATGGCGGAGATAAAGACAATGCGATTCCTGTAGATAGTAAGGCCGAGATCGTGGTATCCGATGAAGATATCGATGAGATTCAGTCTCTGGCAGCTGCTTTTCAGGAGAAAGTGCGCAGTGAGTTTCATGTGTGTGATCCGGTGATCACCATTGATGCGGATGTACGTGCAGAGGGCGGTTATGAAGTCTTTTCAATGTCTCTGGCAGAGAAACTGATCTTTATGCTGATGCAGATTCCAAATGGCATCCAGACCATGAGTGCGGATCTTCCGGGACTTGTTGAAAGCTCATTGAATCTTGGTGTTTTGAAGACAACAGAGGAAGGCATTGCCATGACATGGGCGATCAGAAGCTCAGTAAAATCCCTGAAAACATTGATGA
>JBNMJG010000317.1:0-2238 GCA_050873705.1 Coprococcus sp.
AGACAGACGCTGTGCCTCCCCGCCGGAGACATAAGTTCCCTTTGTACCGATCACCGTGTCAATACCATCCGGCATCTTCGCAATGATGTCTTCGCACTGTGCTTCTTTTAAAGCCTGCATGACTTCTTCCCTTGAGGCATCCTTTCTGCCCATACGGACATTGTCATAAATCGACATTTTCAACAGTTTGCTGTCCTGAAAAACAAATGAAACTTTCTCCATCAGCACATCAGAAGCGATGTCTTTGACATTCGCGCCGCCGATCAAAATCCTGCCTTCCGTCACATCGAAAAATCTTGCAGTCAGGCTGGCAAGTGTTGTCTTACCGCCGCCGGAAGGTCCTACAAAAGCGATATGCTCCCCATCTTTGATATTCAGATTGATATGATGCAGTGCATCCTTCGCCGCATCCTGATAACGGAAGGAAACATCCTCAAACACGATACTGCCGTCTTCCGGCTGTTTTGGTACATATGACTCCTCAAGGGGCTTCATATCCATGATATTTTTCACACGCATCAGCGCATCCTCAACAATCATCTTATTTTCACTGGAATACATGATTTTATTGAGGGTTACCGTGATGATCGGCGTAATGATAATATAAAACAGCAGATTAAGCAGGAAATGACTGTCCCCGCCATGCTGCGAGAAGAAAAATGCTGCTGCTATCAGTACCGCAAAAACCGCATTGATAATGGTGGTATAAGCTACCATCGGACCTCTGAGTTCTTTTGTATAGGCAATGGTCCATTTCTCGTATTTCTTAATGGAGGCCTGAAAGCGCTTGAATGAAAAAACAGACTGTCCGAATGTTTTGACCACCGGAATACCGCGAACATACTCCACCGCTTCACTGGACATTTCCTCCAGCGCATTCTGGTATTGTTCCATTTTATCTTTCATTCGCTGCCCTGTCATGCTGCCCATCAGAATAAACGCGATCACCACCGGCACCAGACTCAAAAGTCCAAGACGCCATTCAAAGACAAGCAGCAATACAAGCAGCCCCACCGGCGTCGCCATGGCTCCTGTCTGATCCGGCAGCTGATGAGCCAGATAGGTCTCGGTTGCCGCACTGGATTCATTGACAATTTTCCTGATCCGGCCGCTGCCGTCCTTATCCATAAATCCCATAGGCAATGTCAGAATATGCCGCATCATCTCACTTCTCATATTCGCCTGCACACGAAAGGCCGCAATATGTGAGCACATCAATGCAGCAATATAGAGTGCCATTGACAGCAGTGCAAATCCCACCGCTGACCAGCCATAACGAGTCAGATTCTGTGCCTGACTGTAATCCGGCGCCACTGACAGGATTTCCTGCATGATCCTCCATATGTAATAAAACGGTACCAGGGCGATCCATGCGCTGACCGCTGAAAGAACCCATGAGGCTATGGTCAGATACCTGAATTTTCCTGCATAGGCAAAAAGTTCCGATAAAGCACCCTGCTTCTTCTCCTTCATTTTCTCCTTCCTTTCCGAATCATAGCTAAAACGCAAACTGATTCATAAATTGCTGATGATGATTTTGATCCAATGGATAAAACTGTTCCACTCTTCCCTTTTCCATATGAAAAACATGGGTACAGCATCTGGCGATCAACTCCGGATCATGGGTAATGATAAATGTCGTCTTTCCCCGTTCCTTAAGCTGCCCAAAGAGTTCCGCCGTCTGTTCCATATGCCGCTCATCCAGACCGCTGGTGGGCTCATCAAAAATCAGAATAGATTTGTCTGCCAACAGAGCAGATGCAATGGCTACCCGCTGCTTCTGACCACCGGATAGAGACATCGGATGCCTGTCCGTCAGATGCTCCAGATCCAACGCCCGAAGTATTCCCTGCACTTCGTCAGCCGCCTTTTCATCCATACCAAGCTGAATTTCATCCTCCACCGTTTCACAAAACAGCTGGTGATTCACATCCTGCATGACCATGTAGCATTCTTTCAGCATTTTCTTATGATTTTTCTCATCATGATGTAAAATCGTCAATCCTTTAAATTTTTTCTCAAGACCGCACATGCACCGCATCAATGTCGACTTCCCGGCGCCATTGTGTCCCGTCACTGCCACAATACTGCCCTCCGGCACATCCAGATCCTGTAAATTCAGCACCTCACTTTTACCGTAGGAAAAACGATAATTTTTCAGCTGCATCCGGTCTTCCTGTGAGATTTCCGCCTCCGGCAGGCAAACCTGTGACAGCGATAAACCTCTCAATCCCAGAT
>JBNMJG010000318.1:0-2216 GCA_050873705.1 Coprococcus sp.
GATATACCCCGCCAATCCGTCCGCATAGGTGGATTTCAGCTTTGTCAGCTGGCGGTACTCCAGAATCTGACCGATGATCGGATCATACGAGCGCAGTTTTTCAAGGATATCCGCGGACGTAGAGTAGCCGGTCTTTGTCTTCTTGGCAAAAGGCAGTCCCAATTTTTCAAAAAGGATCACTCCAAGCTGTTTTGGCGAATTAATATTAAAGCTCTCTCCTGCCAGCTCATAAATATTCTTCTCAAGCTCTGCGATTCTTCCTGTCAGCTGGCTGCCGTATTCTTCCAGGGCGTCTTTCTCCACACAGATACCGGCTTTCTCCATATCATACAGGGCGAAAACCAGCGGCATCTCAATTGTTTCAAAAAGTTTTGTCATCTCTGTTTCTTTCAGGCGCTGTGACAATGTCTCATAAGCCATCACCGGGATCATTGACGCATATGCCGCATAATGACCGAAATTCTCAGCATCTTTCTCATAAGCTTCTGCCAGAGACTGCTTCTTCAGCCAATCCGCTCTGGATGGCACTGTCATGCCAAGAAAATCCTGAGCAATGCCGTCATACGTATAACTGTCCTTCAGCGGATTCAACAGATACGCTGCGATGGCCGCGTCAAAAACCGGATCTTCTTCCGTCAGCTCCAGACTGTAAAGCTGAGGTTTCACATCAATCATACAGCAGATTTCCGACCTGCGGACAGCCGCTGTTGTCATATCCCGAAGCACTTCTGCTGTCATCATCCCTGAAGCAGGAATAAAAACCGGTTTCCTGTCTTCTTTGCAGGCAGCCAGGCCCTCCAGTTCATCCTCTGAAATATAACAAACACCCAGTTTCGTTGTCTCATTGATTCCTTCCAGCCATTGTACGGCCTCAGCAAAATCCGAAAGGACTTCTGCTGTCTGATATGAAACAGCTGCTGCCTCTGCCACACCGTCAAAACGCTTGAGGATATTCTTCAATTCCAGACGTTTCATAATACTGTAAGAATCTTCATTCATCATCGGGCCGATTGCCGCATCTTCCAATTTGAAATCAAGCACACAATCCGTCTTAATTGTTGCCAGAACCTTGCTGAACTGCGCCTGTTCATAATAGGCTGCCAGATTCTCTGAGGCTTTCTTCGGCTTCAGCTCAGACACATGCTCATGGGCCGCTTCAATGCTGTGCCATGTACTGATGATCTTGGAGGCTGTCTTCTCTCCAATACCCGGAACACCCGGAATATTGTCAGAGGCATCTCCCATCAATGCCTTCATATCAATAAATTCCGTCGGTGTCACCTGATACTTCTCAATAACATCCGCCGCATAATAATCTTCAATCTCTGTTCCTGACATCTTCGTCTTCGGGATACGGATCTTCACCTTATCTGTCGCCAGCCGCAGAAGATCCCTGTCACCGGAAATGATCGAAACATCATAGCCTGCCGCTTCATATCGCTTACCCAGCGTGCCGAGAATATCATCCGCCTCGTATCCTGCATGTTCCAGCGTCGGGATCTGCATGGCATGGAGCACTTCCTTGATCAGGGGCACCTGTTCGCGCAGCTCTTCCGGCATCGGTTTACGCGTGCCTTTGTATGCCTCAAACATCTCATGACGGAAAGTCGGTGCATGGACATCAAATGCCACTGCAAGATACTCCGCTTTCTCCTCATCAAGGATCTTAAACATAATATTCAGAAAACCATATACCGCATTGGTATGCAGTCCCTCCGCATTGGATAAAAGCGGAATTCCGTAATAGGCCCTGTTCAAAATACTGTGGCCGTCTATCAATATTACTTTACTCATTTAAATACCAATCCTTTTCTATCTTGTTTTCGCCCGGCAAAGCCCGTTGATCAACTTCTAATCCCGCCGGCAGGATTACCGGATGCTGCCATTCAAAATTCAGTCTGCATTGATATGGTGACGGCAATACATCTTCATCACGAATGTTCTCGGTCACTTCATCTTTGCCGAACCAGAACGTATATAATGACAGTGCCGCCTCATTTCGAAAATCATCGATAGACTGAATTTTATTCTCACTGGAAATAAACACATGTACCGAAAAAGCGATCATAATGATCAGGGCCGCTGTCACTGTACGACGCAAAACCTTACGATTATGTTCAGCACGTCTGCGCATATATAAACCATGCTGCTCGGATTCAATATAATCTCTCAGATTCTTTTTAAAATCCAGTGTCTCGGAATGTTCTTCATCCAAC
>JBNMJG010000319.1:0-2211 GCA_050873705.1 Coprococcus sp.
ATGTCACAACCAGGATGCCCGCCGGATGAACACCGGCATGCTCGATCAGCCATTTCACGCGATGGGTGATGACCATGGTCTTGCCCGACCCCGGTCCTGCAAGTACCATCATCGGCCCCTTATCATGGCAGACTGCCTGAAGCTGAGACTTATTTAAATCCATAAAGCCTCCTATGCTTCCTGGCTTAATCTGTCGATGGCTGTCTGAATTCTTGCAAGAGATTCTTCCTTGCCAAGAACTTCCATCAATTCAGTTGCACCGCCAGGTGTCATCTGCTTGCCGGATAAAGCCACACGGATCGGCCACATAACAAAACCTACCTTCTTCTCTTTATCCTTTGCATACTGACCCAGCAGTTCAAACAGTGCATCGTTGCTGTAATCTTCCTGTTTCTCCAGTAAAGGCTGAACTTCCTTCAGCACTTCCAGAGAATTCTCAAGATTCGTCTTATTCTTCTTGTGTACGTACATATTGATATCATACTCAGGTACCTGTTCGATAAAATCTATCTGATCCTTGATATCTGCCCAGATCTCAATACGTGTTTTGATCATGGCTGCCAGTTTCTCGAAATTCACATTTCTCGAAACAACTTCCTTCATATGCGGCAGTGCCATCTCATAGAACTTGTCAAAATCCATCTTCTTCAGGTACTCACCATTCATCCAGCGCAGTTTTGTCATATCAAAAACGGCAGGTGTCTTGCTCATATGATGATAATCAAATTCTTTCACCAATTCTTCCAATGTAAAGAATTCATTGTTGTCCTCAGGACTCCATCCCAGAAGTGCCACGAAGTTGATAACCGCTTCTGTCAAAAAGCCCTGATCGATGAGATCTTCGTAGGAAGCATGACCGCTTCTCTTGCTGAGCTTCTTGTGCTCTTCATTGGTGATCAGCGGGCAGTGTACATATACAGGCACTTCCCAGCCAAATGCATCGTACAGACGATTATACTTCGGTGAGGAAGAAAGGTATTCATTACCTCTGACAACATGTGTAATGCCCATCAGATGGTCATCCACAACATTCGCAAAGTTGTATGTAGGGAAACCATCGGATTTGATCAGGATCATATCATCCAGTTCTGCATTCGGCACTGTAATGTCACCATAAATCTCATCATGGAAAGTTGTTGTGCCCTCAACAGGATTGTTCTGTCTGATAACGTAAGGAACTCCAGCTGCCAGCTTAGCTTCAACTTCTTCCTTGCTCAGATGCAGGCAATGCTTGTCATAATGGAAAATCTCTTTGCCATTCACTGTTGTGTGCAGTGTTGCAAGGCGCTCTTCATCACAGAAACAGTAATAAGCTTCACCCTTGTCAATCAGTTTCTTCGCATACTCAAGATAAATGCCCTGAGCCTGTCTCTCACTCTGAACATAAGGGCCTACGCCGCCGTCCTTATCCGGGCCTTCATCATGGATCAGACCTGTGCTGGCCAGTGTACGATAAATGATATCTACCGCACCTTCCATCTCTCTTTCCTGGTCTGTATCCTCTATTCTTAATAAAAACTGTCCGCCCTCATGCTTTGCGATCAGATAAGCATATAATGCTGTTCTTAAGTTGCCCACATGCATTCTTCCTGTCGGACTTGGAGCAAATCTTGTTCTTACTGTTTTAGCCATAACTTCGTCTCTCCTTTATTCACTATGGCCGCCGAAGCGGCCGTTATCTTTTATGCGGATATTCCACGGAAATCCCATCTCTTCATGGAATTTCGCGACTTTCGCTTATTTACCCAGCTTATAATATAATATCCTATTCTCGTCCCGTAATCAAGGTCAAATCTCTATGCAAATTGCTATTTTTCACCCATTCATCATGATTGGTCACTTTTCTTCGCATGGCGCTTCCGGCAGCCCTGCCACCGAAGTGAGTACGCTGACAATCCCAGCCACAACCGCCGAGGACAAAACCATCCGCCAGTCAATAGCCGACAAAACCGTACTCGTTCCCATGACAGCAACCGCTGTCTGAGCCATCGTCTTCACAGCCCGGATACCTGCATTGACCATCCATTTCCTTGTATCCACAGAATTTTTAAATACGCAATTCTTAAACATAGACCTCCCTCCCCTATGATGATCTCTCGGAATCTCCAGCCCCAGTAAAATCAAGGCTTTCAAATTCCATCTTTATTAAAATCCCCCACTTTTTTATCAAATTTCACTTGACAAACGACCTCTAAAATGCGGCGCTTCGCG
>JBNMJG010000320.1:0-2210 GCA_050873705.1 Coprococcus sp.
ACACCGTCAACAATCGCCAGCTTGCCGTTCACTGTTTCATCCAGGTCAATTTCTGTGCCAATCAGCGCAGGAATTGCCATGGTACGTGCCAGGATTGCTGTATGAGAATTCTCTGAACCATGAGCTGTAACAAATGATAAAACCTTATCTTTATCTAACTGAACCGTCTCAGATGGCGCTAAGTCATCAGCCACAATAATCACCGGTTCATCTGAATCAAGTGCGCCATTTGTGCCGCCTGCCAGTACGTTAATCACACGCTCGGAAATATCTCTGACATCCGCTGCACGCCCCCGCATATAATCGTCATCCATAGCCTCAAACATCTGGGCAAAATTATCTGCTGTAGAAGCAACCGCATATTCCGCATTCACCATCTGGGATCGAATAATGTTCTCAACAGATTCATTGTAATCTTCATCTTCAAGCATCATCTGATGGACTTCAAAAATAGCGGCGTTGGCTTCGCCCACTTCTTTTAAAGCTTTATCATACAACTTCTGAAGCTGTGCAGCCGCAGTATCACGGGCCTCTGTGTATCTCTCCATTTCTGCATCTGCATCTTCAATTCTGACACGCTTAACAAGCTGTTCATCTTTTTTATAAACACTGATCTTACCAATGGCAATACCGCCAAAAACACTTTTACCTTTATATGTCTGCATCCTGATTCTCCTCCGTTAAAGAAAAAACTGCTGCATAACCCATTACAGGGTACCCATCATGCAACAGTCTCTTCAATTCGCCCCGCTGATGCGGGAACACGTTTAACTCCTTGTAACGCCGTCGTTACCAATAATTACATATTACAGATTTTCTTTCATGAATTTGCTGACTGCTTCACATGCAGCATCTTCATCTTCACCGTCAAATGTAAATACAACTTCCTGACCATTCTTAACGCCAAGACCCATAACTGCGAACATTCTCTTGCAGTCTGCTTCTTTGCCGTCTTTGGCGATCTTGATGGTGCTGTTAAATCCTTTAACAACTTTGATCAGTTCACCTGCCGGACGAGCGTGGATACCTTCTTTGTCTGTGATCACATACTTAAATTCTTTCATGATTTCTTCCTCCTTAATCAATATCATTCGTTGACTTTATTGACAAATATTATTTATTATTTCAATCTTTTTAAAATCTAAAGCTTAAGCAACTTTTTTCTTTAACAAACCAAGTAATACTGTAGATACTGCTGTACCAACCACAAGTGCCACAAGATACATCAATGCATTGCCCACAACAGGGAATACGAAAATACCACCATGAGGAGCCATCAATGTACAGTCAAAGAACATAGAAATCGCACCTGCGATCGCTGAACCTGCAATACAGGATGGTAAAACATGCAGCGGATCTGCTGCCGCATATGGGATCGCACCTTCTGTAATAAATGCCAGACCCATGATAAAGTTTGTCGGACCGGACTCTCTTTCTTCTTTTGTGAACTTGTCCTTAAACAGGATCGTTGCAAGAGCAATGGCACAAGGTGGTGTCATACCGCCGATCATAACTGCTGCCATAATATCATAATTGCCTGCTGCAATGGCTGCTGTACCAAACACATAAGCCGCCTTATTGAATGGGCCGCCCATATCGATGGCCATCATACCGCCGAGAATTAATCCTAATACCACTTTACTTGAACTTCCCATACCTGTCAAGGCGTTATTCAAACCGGTATTGATACCGCCCATGATTGGCTCCACAATGAACATCATAAAGAGTCCCATCACCAGAATACCCACCACCGGATAAATCAGAACCGGCGCGATTTTCTCAAGTGCTGTCGGCAGTTTGTCACATGCTTTTCTCAATGCGAGAATCAGATAACCGGCAACAAAACCTGCAACCAGTGCTCCCAGGAAACCGGATTTGCCGTTTGCAGCCATCATACCGCCCACAAAACCAAGGGCCAGGGCCGGTCTGTCTCCGATGGCCATAGCGATAAATCCTGCCAGTACCGGAAGCATAAATTTGAATGCGACATCACCGATCTGTTTGAACATCGCTGCAATCGGTGTAATGGTACCAAAATTGGCTCTCTGATCTGCCGGCAATGAATTGATATCAATTGAAAGACCGTCGATCAGAAATGCAATGGCGATCAGAATACCGCCGCCGATAACAAATGGCAGCATATGTGAAACACCATTCATCAGCTGTGCATAGATCTGATGGCCGATACCGCCGCTGGAAGTCTTCACCTC
>JBNMJG010000321.1:0-2200 GCA_050873705.1 Coprococcus sp.
GTTTAAGAGCGCTGGAAGATGAATTATTTGATCTGAAAGTATACAAACGTAAGGAAGTTGCACAGAAGATCAAGGAAGCAAGAGAACAGGGCGACCTTTCAGAAAATGCTGAGTACGATGCAGCAAAGGACGAGCAGAGAGATATCGAAGCACGTATCGAAGAACTTGAGAAACTTCTGAAGAATGTAGAAGTTGTTGGTCAGGATGAAGTGGATGCAGATACAGTCGGTATCGGCAGCCGTGTAAAATTATATGATGTAGAGATGGACGAAGAAGTAGAATACACAATCGTCGGTTCTACAGAAGCAGATGCATTAAACGGCAAGATTTCCAATGAATCACCGGTAGGTGCAGCACTCATCGGTTCCAAGGTTGGCGAGACAATCGTTGTTGAGACAATTTCCGGTGACCTGGAATTCAAGATCCTTGAGATCGCAAGAGCTTAATTTCAGTATAAGAAGCGAAGAAATCAGTTATCGAATAGAACAGGAGAGAGCAACGTGGCAGAGGCAAAGAACAATCAGACACCAGATGTCAGTGAACAGGACAAGATCAGACGCGGCAAACTGGCTGACCTTCAGGCAGCAGGCAATGACCCATTTCTGATTACAAAGTACGATGTAACCCATCACAGCATGGAGATTAAGAACAATTTTGATGAACTTGAAGGTCAGGAAGTGACTGTAGCCGGCCGTATGATGCAGAAGCGTGTCATGGGTAAGGCTTCTTTCTGCAATGTCCGTGACCTGCAGGGGGATATTCAGTCTTATGTAGCAAGAGATGAACTGGGTACAGATTCTTATCAGGCATTCAAGAAGTTTGATATCGGCGATATCATCGGTATCAAGGGCAAAGTTTTCAAGACAAAGACAGGTGAGATTTCTATTCATGCAACAGAGATCACACTCCTTTCAAAGAGTCTTCATACACTTCCTGAGAAGTTCCATGGCCTGACAAATACAGATATCCGTTATCGTCAGCGTTATGTGGACTTAATCATGAATCCGGAAGTCAGAGATACATTTATCAAACGTTCCCAGATTCTTAAGGAAATCCGTAACTTCCTTGACGGCCGCGGTTTCATGGAAGTTGAGACACCAATGCTTGTATCCAACGCTGGCGGTGCAGCAGCAAGACCATTCGAGACACATTACAACGCACTGGATGAGGATGTGAAGCTTCGTATTTCCCTGGAGCTTTACCTGAAACGTCTGATCGTCGGCGGCCTTGAAAGAGTTTATGAAATCGGCCGTGTATTCCGTAACGAAGGTGTTGATACCCGTCACAATCCGGAGTTCACTCTGATGGAATTATACCAGGCTTACACAGACTATGAAGGCATGATGGAACTGACAGAGAGCATGTTCCGTTACCTTGCTGAGAAAGTCTGCGGCAGTGCAGTCCTCAGCTACAACGGCACGATCATTGATATGTCCAAGCCATTTGAACGCATCACAATGATTGACGCAGTTAAGAAATATTCAGGTGTAGACTTTACAGAAGTGAAGACAGATGAAGAAGCCAAGAAACTTGCTGACGAGCATCATGTTGCTTATGAGGCACGTCACAAGAAGGGTGATATCATCAACCTCTTCTTCGAAGAATTCTGTGAAGACAAGATGATCCAGCCTACATTTGTCACAGATCATCCGATCGAAATCTCACCTCTGACAAAGAAGAAACCATCCAATCCTGAACTGGTAGAACGTTTTGAGATGTATATTTACGGCCGTGAAATGTGCAACGCTTACTCTGAGTTGAATGATCCGATCGATCAGAGAGAACGTTTCAAAGCACAGGATGCGCTGGCTGACGCAGGTGATGAGGAAGCCAACCATACAGACGAAGATTTCCTGAATGCTCTGGAAATCGGTATGCCGCCAACAGGTGGTATCGGTTACGGTATCGACCGTCTGGTAATGCTGCTGACAGACAGCCAGGCTATCCGTGACGTCTTATTGTTCCCGACAATGAAGTCACTCGGTGATGTAAATAAGAAAAATGATGTAAAAAATCAGGCTGCCGAAGAAATGAAAGCAGAGCCGGAAAAAATTGATTTCTCTAATGTAAAGATTGAGCCTTTATTTGAGGAAGAAGTTGATTTTGATACATTCAGCAAGTCAGATTTCAGAGCTGTAAAGGTTAAAGAGTGTGTTGCAGTACCGAAGTCAAAGAAACTCCTTCAGTTCACTCTTGATGA
>JBNMJG010000322.1:0-2198 GCA_050873705.1 Coprococcus sp.
ATCATCATCCGTAAGCCCCAGCGTTGATAATACTCTCAAATCCATAAAATCACTTTGATCAAGATAGTAATCCAAAGACAATTTCATGTCCGGGCAGGCTGCACGGATACCTGCCAGAAACGCAACCCCCAGTGCCACAATAAGCAAAATGGATAAATAGCGATTGAAGGTATTTTTAATTTCCCTGAAAAAATCTTTGTTCATTGCATTTTTCATATAACTTCTCCGATCCACCGATAGTTTATCTCCTGTCTTTCATTATAACAAAGAATGTGCTCGGATTCAGTGAAGATTTTATAAACTTTTCCCGCTCAGGGTGCTATGATAGCTCCATTGATTTTGAAAGTTCAAACAGTTATAATAGGGAAAGAAATCATTTTTTAGGAGGTTCATTTATGGCTGAACAAACAACACATACACTTCCTTTGCGTGAAGAAGTGCCTTCCGGTGACAAATGGCACATAGAAGATATTTTTGCAGATGATGATGCATTTCTGACAGCGCTTTCCGCATGCCGCACCCATATCGATGCATTGTCCGAATTTAAAAACCATCTCGGAGATTCTGCCGAAACACTTTGTCATTACCTGACAGAAAAAGAAAAAGTTCTTGTTGAACTGGACAGTCTTTACTGCTATGCCGGACATCGTTCGGATGAAGATACTTCCAATCCGCATTATCAGGATTTACGGGGCCAGGTAGATTTTACCGGCAATCACTTTTATGAAGTGACAGCCTTTGAAGACCCTGAACTGCTCTCTCTTCCTGAAAATTTTATACCGGATGCATTAAGAACCTGTCCGGATCTGGTTCCATTCACCCATTATCTTGAGAACACACTGCGCATGAAAGCACACACCCTCTCCAAGGAAGAAGAAGCACTGATGTCCCTGACAATGGATCTGGACAGCACTCCGCAATCTATATTTTATATGTTTAATAATGCGGACATTCAATTTGAAAGTGTCACTGACAAAGACGGGCATGAAGTCGGTATTTCTCACGGTCGTTTTGTCCCGCTTCTTGAAAGCTCCGACCGAGATCTTCGCCGTAAGGTCTTTCAGTCTTATTACCGTTCCTTTGACCAGTATAAGAATACCGTAGCTGCCATTTTTGCCGCCAATCTGAAAAAAGAATTATTCTACACAAAAGCAAGACATTATGCCTCCTCCATGGAAGCCCACCTGTCTCAGAACAATATTCCGACAGCCGTTTATGAGCAGCTGATTGAAGCCGTCCATGATGCTTTGCCGGAAATGTACCGCTACGTCCGTCTTCGCCGTAAAATGCTCGGTGTCAAAGAGCTGCATATGTATGATGTCTACACACCTCTTGTTTCAGGTGAGCATGCCAATATCTCTTTTGATGAGGCAATGGCCATTGTCAGCAGAGGTCTGGCTCCCCTGGGCGAATCATATATCCAGCTGCTGAATGAAGGTATGCACGGCGGCTGGATCGACCGCTATGAGAACAAAGGCAAACGAACCGGCGCTTATTCCGGCGGCGATTATGCCCATCACCCTTTCGTTCTGATGAATTATCAGGGTACCCTGGACAATGTCTTTACTCTGGCACATGAAATGGGTCACTCTCTTCATTCATGGTATGCTAACCATACCCATCATTATGTGGACGCCAGCTACAGTATTTTTGTCGCTGAAATTGCCTCCACCTGCAATGAAGCACTGCTCATGAATGATCTGCTTGGCAGATGCAGTGATCCCCATGAAAAACTCTGGCTTCTAAATCATTATCTGGATATGTTCAAAGGCACTTTATTCCGTCAGACCATGTTTGCGGAATTTGAAAAAATCACCCACGAAAAAACAGCAGCAGGCGAGACTTTAAATGCCCAGTCTCTGTGCAGGATCTATGGTGATTTAAATGCTCTGTACTTCGGTCCTGATATGACCAATGACCCTGAGATCTCACTGGAATGGGCAAGAATCCCACATTTCTATATGCCGTTCTATGTCTATCAGTATGCAACAGGTTTTTCTGCTGCCATCGCCCTCAGCCGCCGTATTCTGACTGAAGGTCAGCCGGCCGTTGAAGATTATATCAATTTCTTAAAAGCCGGCGGCTCCGACTATCCGATCAATGTTCTTAAAAAAGCCGGTGTTGATATGACTACCAAAGCCCCTGTTGCCAGTGCCCTTTCTGTTTTCTCCTCTGTTCTTGATGAAGCTGAAAAGGTC